>JANLUE010000482.1:0-1078 GCA_031363325.1 Gemmataceae bacterium | reverse complement strand
CGCGTGAGCGTGGGCGCGCGTCGCCAACAGGAACACGCTCGCTTTCGCGCAATACGGCCGACCCCACCCTTACGCGTCGGGCTACCATCCGAGTAACGCTAACCGTATTGGGACGCGACGCTCGCCTACGACAAGTCTTCGACGGCGCCGTCGTTCGTCAACTTCGCGGACTCGTCGTGGCGGGCGGCCAGGCCGAAGTCCATCAGGTGGATGTGGTCCTGTTCGTCCAACATGATGTTTTGCGGCTTCACGTCGCGGTGCACGATGCCCTGTTCGTGGGCGTAGGCCAGCGCCTCCGCGAGTTCCCGGGCGATGCGGGCGGCCCGGTCGTACTCCATGCCTCCTTCTTCGATCGCTTCCGAAAGTGGCTTGCCATGGATGAACGCGGTCGCGATGTACGGCCGACCGGCGTCGGTCCCGGTGTCGAAGACTGGGACAATGTGCGGGTGCCGCAATCGGGCGGCGGCCTTCGCTTCGCGGAGGAAACGTTCGATCTGACGGGGTTTTCGAGGACGGCCGGGTGCGGAACTTTCAGGGCGACTTCGCGTTCGAGGTGCGGGTCCCAGGCCCGATAGACGATTCCGAACGCCCCGGCCCCGAGCTTGGCCTTCACGACGAATCGGCCAATGCGTCCACTTCGTCGGGCGTCGGCAACAGACCAATCAAATCGTAGCTCAGTCGGCGGATCAGCGTCCGGCGCTCGGCCGCTACCGCGAGCGACAGTCCATTCGCTTCGAGCTTCGCCTGAATGAATCGATCGACGGGATGCGCAACGAGTCGCTTCGTCTTGGGAAGCGCGACGGGTCGAACCGGTTGAAACGCCCAGTGCGATTTGGAGTTGTCGCTCGCCGCAAGCGGATCGTCCGGAAACACGGCCCCGGCCTTCACCCAGCTCGTCAACGTCTCGATCGCTTCCGGCGTGAGCTTCTCCTTGGGCGGCATCTTGAGTTCGCCGGCATGGCGAATCGCCTGGATCAGGGGGCTCTTATCGGGATCGCCCGGCACGACGACCGGGCCGTTTTCGCCACCCTGAGTCAGGCGCGATTTGGAATCGAGTCGCAGGTCGGCCGATTGCTTC
>JANLUE010000470.1:0-1520 GCA_031363325.1 Gemmataceae bacterium | reverse complement strand
CCTTGGCATTGGGAATTCCTGAGCCGCGCTGGCCGACGCGGAATGGCGTTCGACACGATCCATTCGATGTTGAATGCGGCCCGTTCGATCGATGCGGAGCCGTACCGCATCAGCACGTCGCATCGAGGCGTTCGACCTCGGCCTGTAGGAGCTTCTGCACGCGGCTCTTCGCCTGATAGACCGAAGCGACGGGCATGTTCAATCGGGCGGCCGCCTCGCCGCCGCCGATCCCCTCCACGGCCGTCAAGTGAAAGGCGTCCCACGTCCGCGGTTCGACGCGGGCCCGGACAATCGTCATCGCCACTTGTACGAGTTCGCGCTCGCACTCGGCGTCCAGGAGTTCGGCCAACTCGTCGCCGGCCGGGACCGACGCGAGCAGCCCGCCGATGGCCGTATCGCCGGACCCCGGCGTGTTCCGTCGCCGCGCCTCCAGGAAGTCGCACCAGGCCCGATGGGCGATCGTTCGGAGCCAGCCGCGAAATCGGCCGTCGACACGGTACTCGAAGTTTCGCATCTGTCGCCCGAGGTCGAGCAACACGTTTTGCGACACGTCTTCGGCGTCGGCCCCTTGCAGGCCCCATTTGCGACACCAGCGATAAACGATCGGCCCATATCGATCGACGAACTCGGCCCATGCGGCCTGATCCTCCGGGCTGTTCCGGAGTCGGCCGAGCAGCGTCGGCGAAGTTCGATCGTCGGGGGCGTGCGTCATCGCGCTGGCCTGAAATGGGGGGGATTCTATTTCCCTTCGACGGTCAATCTTTGATCCGCTTCAGGTAGTAGATCGTCAGGTTCTTGGTGGGTTCGATTTGGGTCGGCGCTTCCGTGTTGTGATCGATGAAGGCGACCTTCAACGTATCGCCATCGAGTTCGTACAAGCACTTCCATTCGGTCAGTTCGGGGCCGTTCAGCCACTTCAGGCGTTTGGGCTTCGCGGTCGGTTCGAGCGAGTACTGCGCCCCGTTTTCCTGGCCGCCGTTCGCGATTCCACAGGTGCCGTCCTTGCTGAAGCGAAACGTGGCGTTGGCTCCCCCAGCCGGCTGATTGCCGTGCGACGAGAGGGATTCTTGCGCCCACTGGCCGAGAATCCGACTCGGGTCGTCGCTGCGGTTGTCCTTCAGCTTCGGTGCGGCCGGGCTCAAGGTCGCCGCGAGCGTGATCCAGGCGGCGAGTGCGGTCGTTCGTTTCATCGCGATGCTCCAGCAAGTTGCGCCGAACTCCAGAGTGGATTGTGGCCGGTGGCGGGCGTGGGGTCAAGCAAGTAATCCTCGCACGCGGGAAGCGATACCATAGCGGCAACCGCATTCGCTCGGAGACAGTCCATGAAGGCCGCGTTCCTCGAAAGCCCCGGGCCGCCCGACGTGATCCGTTACGGCGACCTGCCGGACCCGGAGCCGGGGGCCGGCGAGGTTCGCGTTCGCGTCTCGGCCGTCGCCGTCAATCCGATCGACACGTACATCCGTTCCGGGGTCGTCGCGGCGAACTTGCCGAAGCCGTTCATTCCGGGGTGCGACCTCGCC
>JANLUE010000459.1:0-6471 GCA_031363325.1 Gemmataceae bacterium | reverse complement strand
GTCGATCTCGGCGGCGCGGTTCCTTACTGGGGCTATAGCGAATCGGTCCTGATCGACGGCGACAAGGTTGTCTGCATCCCCGGCGGCGAGAAGGGCACGATCGCGGCCCTCGACAAGAAGACCGGCGACGTTCGTTGGCGGTCGAAGGGCTTCAAGGACGCGGCCAACTATTCGTCGCTCGTTCGAACCGAAGCGGCCGGCGTGCCGCAATACGTGACCTTGACCGCAACCGGCCCAGCGAGCGTGCGAGCCGACGATGGCGTGCTCCTCTGGCAAAAACCCGACGCCCGATACAAAGTGGCGGTGATCCCAACGCCCGTGGTCTCCAACGACCATGTGTTCGTGTCGGCCGGGTATGGGGCCGGTTGCGAATTGCTCAAGCTCTCGAAAGACGGTTCGGACGGGGTGAAGGCCGAGTCTATCTACAAGAGCAAAGTCATCACGAATCAACACGGCGGCGTGATTCGAGTCGGCGATTATTTGTACGGCCATAGCGACCAAGGCGGGCAGTGGGTCTGTTTGCCGTTTCTCAAGTCCGAAGGTAGCGACGAAGCGAAGGAGGCCTGGACGAGCAAGAAGCTCGGCAAGGGCTCGATCACCTACGCCGATGGCCTGCTGTTCTGCTATTCGGAAAGCAGAAATGGTGAACTCGCCATGATCAAGGCCGACCCGTCCGATTGGATGGAAGTGGGCCGATTGACGTTGCCCGAGAAGAGCAAGCTCGAACGACGTTCGGGCATGATCTGGGCGCACCCGGCGATCGCGCGTGGCAAGCTCTATCTGCGCGACCACGAGCTGTTGTTCTGTTACGATCTAACGGGGAAATAGGCCGCGATGATGCCGCACGACCGGTTGCGTGATTTCCTCGCCCGGGTCGTGCCGCACAGCCCGTTCTACACCCGCAAGTTCGCCGGGCTCGATCTCGACGATTGGGCCCGGCTTCCGTTCACGACCAAGGCCGAGTTGGTCGCCGATCAACTCGAGTATCCGCCGTACGGCACCATTCCACGCGACCCGCCGACGGGCTACACTCGCCTCCACCAAACCTCCGGAACCTCGACCGGCCGACCGCTTCGCTGGCTCGACACGCCCGAGTCGTGGGACTGGCTGCTTTCCTGTTGGTCGGCCATCTTCGAGCGCGTTGGCGTTCGGTCCGGCGACGTGTTCTTCTTCCCGTTTTCGTTTGGCCCATTCCTCGGCTTCTGGACCGCGTTCGAATCGGCCGCCCGGGCCGGCCATCTGGTCCTTCCGGGCGGGGGGCTCAGCAGCACAGCGCGATTGCGATTCCTGATCGACCATCGGGCGACAATCGTTTGTTGCACCCCTACCTATGCGTTGCATCTGGCGGAACTCGCGGCCGCGGAGGGAATCGATCTCGCAAAGTCGCCGGTGCGAATGTTGATCGTCGCCGGCGAGCCGGGCGGAAGCATACCGGCGACCCGTGCCCGGATTGAAGCCGTGTGGGGCGCACGGGTTGTTGATCACTACGGCATGACGGAAGTTGGCCCGGTCGCGGTGGAAGCGATCGATTCGCCGGGCTCGCTCGCGGTCCTCGATTCGCATTTTTTCGCCGAGTTGATCGACCCGGAGACCAATGAGCCCGTGACCGACGGCCGACCCGCCGAAATGGTGCTGACCAACCTGGGCCGGGTTGGGTCGCCATTAATTCGGTATCGAACGGGCGATCTCGTGAAAGGTCGACGGGGCCGGGACGGTATGCTCCAGTTGGACGGCGGCATTCTGGGTCGAACGGACGACATGCTGCACGTCCGGGGGAACAATCTGTACCCGGCCGCGATCGAGGCCGTAGTTCGGCGCTTCCCCGACGTGGCCGAGTTTCGATTGGTCGTCGATCGTTCGGGGCCGCTGGCCGACCTGCTGATTGAGATTGAACCGGGTACCCACGCGCCGGTAGGCTTAACGGAGGAAGTGGCCCGGGCAATCCGCGACGAGTTGCTCTTCCGCGTCGACGTGTCGGCCGTCGAACCGGGCACGTTGCCCCGGTACGAAATGAAAGCGAGACGGGTGGTCACGCGGGGCGGCCAGTGACATGAGCCCTCTCGTCCCGACCGACTTGTTCCGATGGGACACGCTGCGTGTTGTGGGTCCTTTCGACCTTCGCTACCTGCAACGGGTGAAAGGATCGCTTGTTGAAGTAGAATTGTTGGAGCGGCCGGGAACCTGGATATTGGCTTGGCGCGGCGATGATCGAGCCTTCTATTTCTGTCACGGGCTCACGTTTGGCGGAGTGCTGGCGCCCGGTGGACCGATTTCTCCGTACGAGGCGAACGCAGTCGAGGAGATACTGAGTGTGAGCTATTCAGTTGTGAATTCTGAGGCGGATGCGTCGATCGGCGATGTGTTGATTTGGAACGATCCGATCACTGGGTCACTGAAGCACTCGGCGATCCTCACGACGGTAAAGTTTGATCCAATTCGGGGTCGACTGGATGACGATTCGGAGTTGTTGTCCAAGGATGGACGTGAACCGTTGGGAATCGAGGCATTGTGGAGCCTCAATGTACCGTATGGCGGAAAGTATCGAATCTTTCGACGACGTGATAACTCAGTCGGAGGTGCCGGGCCATGATTGCATTGGAATCTGATCGCCTGGCGGATCGATCAACACTGAAGATTGGCTTACGTACGGTATCGCATCGATCCGGAATGGTTGGTGAAGTTGTCATTGAAAATCGAGCGAATGTGACGGCGGAGATTGAGATTGGTATCCATCCGCTTCAGTATCTCGACTTGAGGGTCTGCGATTCGCAGGGTGAGGCCGTCTCGGAAGGCTGGTATGGTGATCGGTACTCTCCTTCCGGCGAGACGGGCCCACTTCGACTCCTGCCTGGAGAGTCGTTCGCGCATCCGGTCAACCTGTTTTGGTCTGTTCCACCCGCCCGGCGATTGCCCGGCCAATACACTATCCGCGCCATCTACGAATACCTAGGCCTCCGCGCCGAGTCGGAACCATTGACGATTACGATCTAGGAGTACGAACATCGAATTGATATGAACCCGCTTGTCTCGACAGACTTGTTCCGCTGGGACACGCTTCGAGTCGTGGGGCCGCAAAGCCTTTGGTATCCGCTCAACGTGAGTGGTTCGATCGTTGAAGCGGAATTGGTCGATCGACCGGGAACTTGGATTTCCGCATGGAAACCAGACGACGGAGTAACGTATTTTTGTCACGGGCTGACCTTTGGAGGTTCGCAAGCGCCGGGTGGGCCGGTGTCGCCGATCTCGTCGAACTCGATTCAGACGATCGTTGGTGCGAGTTTCCGCGAGATTGGGAACGAGTCACTGGCTCGTCCCGGCGATATCGTTGTTTGGACGGACCCAATCACAGGCGTCGTGAATCATTCGGCGATTGTGTTCGACGTCCGAATCGATCGGATTCGAAACTGCTTGGATCTCGATGCCGAGTTCTTGTCGAAGGAAGGAATAGACCCCCTGCGAATTGTCAACTTGGATGAAATGTCACAAACGTATGGCGGAATGTACAAGGTTTATTTGCGCGTTCGAGTAACTCCTGGAGGCGTCGGCCCATGATCGCGATTCAACCAGTGTCACCGATCGACACATTGACCCTCTCGTTGAGCATTCGCCGGACGGCAAGCCGAAAGGGGACGGCGGGAGAAGTCACGATCGAAAACCGATCGAATGACTCGGTCGAGGTTCCTGTGGACGTTCATCCGCTACAACATTTGGACTTGCAAGTTTGCGACGACAACGGCCAACTCGTCTCTCAAGGTTGGTACGGAAACCGATTTTCGCCTTGCTGGCCCACGCGGGTCCTTCGGCTCTTGCCGGGCGAATCATACACGCACACGATTTTTCTGGTGGGAACCGTACCTTCGGAGATGCGACAGCCCGGCCAATACACCATCCGCGCCATCTACGAGTATCCCGGCCTACGCGCCGAGTCCGAACCATTGACCATCACGATTTAGCCGCCGACCCACCCTGAACCACCCGCCAGCCCCTGAAGGCTCTCTCTATGAACCGACTCCTGCCGCTTGGCTGTTTCGCCTTGATGGCCACGCTGTTCGTCTCCGACGAGTCGTCGGCCGCCGACTGGCTGCACTGGCGCGGGCCGGACCAGACCGGGTTCTCCCGCGAGACGAACCTCCCCGACGAATGGGACCCCGGCACGCCGGGCAAGCAAAACCTCGTCTGGAAGCAACCGTTCGGTTGCCGCTCGACGCCGCTCGTGTTCAACGGCAAGGTTTATGTGACCAGCGCGCTGAACGACATTCCGGGCGTGCCCGGGCCGGCGCAGAAGCTCATCATCGGCGAGCGCGTCACCTGCTTCGACGCGGCTACCGGGGCCATTCAGTGGGAGAAGCGGTTCAACGTCTTCCACACGGACATCGTAACGAACCGGCTCGGCTGGTCGCCGGTCACCGCTGACCCCGAGAACAAGCTCGTGTTCGCGCATCTGACGGGCGGTCAACTCTGTGCGTTCAACGCCGACACGGGCGAGATCGCCTGGCAACACTCGCTGACGGAAGAGTTCGGCCGAGTGACGGGTTACGGCGGCCGGGTCGGCGGCGGGCCAATCTTCGATTCCGGGCTGGTGATTGTTGGAATCGTCAACGCGAGTTGGGGTGCTTATGCCCCCGGCTCGAATCGCTGGGTCGCGTTCGATTCCAAGACCGGACAGATCGCCTGGTGGTCCGAAATGACCGGCCAACTGCGCGGCACGTACTACTCGAACCCGGTCGTCGCGGTCATCAAGGGTCAACGATTGATGATCACCGGCGGGGCCGATGGGGCGATTCACGCGTTCCAGGTGCGGACCGGCAAGCGGGCCTGGAACTATCCAATCGCGGTCGGTGTAATCAATCCGTCGCCGGTCGTCGATGGCAACCTCGTGTACATTTCGCACGGCGAGGAAAACCCCGAAGGCGGCGGCATCGGCCGGGTGGTCTGTCTCGACGGCAGTCAGGTTACGGCCGGCAAGCCGAAGCTCGTGTGGCAATTCAACCGGGGTATTCGGTTCGGCCTGGCGTCGCTCGCGCTCGCCGAAGGTCGACTCTATGTTCCGGACGACGCGGCCAAGTTGTACTGCTTCAACGCCAAGAATGGCAAACTGTTGTGGAAGTACAACTACGGCACGGTGTCGCGTGGCGCTCCGCTCATCGCCGACGGCAAGATGTACCTCAGCGAGACGAACGCCAAGTTCCACATCATCAGATTGAATGGCGACCAGGAACCGAATGAAGCGTTGACCAAGACGACGTACTTCCGCAACAAGCCGGGCGCGGCGGGATTCGTCGAAGTGAACTGCACGCCGTCCGTGGCCGACGGGCGAATCTATTTAGCGACCCGCGACGAGTTGTACTGCATCGCCAAGGAAGGCGCGAAGGCGTCCTTGGCACCGGCGAACGCGGGTGGCAACGCGGAAGGTATGCCCGGACCGGCCACGCAACTGCTCGTCTTCCCGGCCGATGTTGTGTCGCACCCGGGTCAGTCGATCAAGTTCACGGTCAAGCTGTTCGACGCGAACGGCGTCCCGGTCAAGGAGGCCCCGGCGGACATCGCCTGGAGCCTGCCGAACCCACCCGCTCCGAAGGCACCCGTCGCCAAGGACGGAACCGTTGGCAAAGCGCCCCCCGCGCCGCCACCGCTCGACGGGACAATCGAAAATGGCAACGTTGTGGTCGGCAAGAAGACGAGCCAGCACGGGCTCGTCGAAGCGAAGGTCGGCGAACTCGCGGGCCGAGCTCGCGTGCGCGTCGCGCCCGTTATTCCCTACAAGCAAGACTTCGAACAGGTCCCGCTTGGCCTCGTGCCGTCCGGCTGGGTGAACACGCAGGGTAAGTATTCGGTCGTCGAAGTGACCAACCCCGACGGCTCGAAGTCGAAGGCCCTGTTCAAAAAGAACGACGACGCCCGCCCACCGCTCGCCCGCGCGATCGCCTACATCACGTTGCCCGAGGAGACTGGCTACACAATCGAATCCGACGTGATGGGCGTTGAGAAAAAGGACAAGTTGCCGGACGCGGGCCTCGTGGCCAACCGGTACACGTTCTACCTCGACAGCAAGTCGAACGAAGGCGGCAAGCGGGATGTTCGGCTCGTTTCGTGGGAAGCTCTTCCACGCGTCAACATGGAGGTGCCTTACGAGTGGAAGTCCGGCACCTGGTACCGCCTAAAGATGACGGTGGAAGTTGGCGAGAAGGACGCGGTCGTGAAGTGCAAGGTCTGGGAACGGGGCAAGGAAGAGCCGGCGAAGTGGACGATCGAATTCAAAGACCCCCAGCCGAACCGCAACGGCGCGGCCGGCCTGTACGGCTACATCCAAAACGCCGAGGCCGGCAACCCCGGCTCGGAGATTTACTTCGACAACGTGCTGATTTCGGGCGGGAAGAAGTGAGTTGGATGCGGCAAGCGAGCCGGCGGTGTTTGCCGGTGGAACTTCGAGGCCGGCGAGCCGGGGGGCGTTAGCCCCTCGGGTGACGCCGC
>JANLUE010000972.1:0-9639 GCA_031363325.1 Gemmataceae bacterium | reverse complement strand
GCAACGGCGAACCGGCTGCGTAAGTAAGCTGCCGGGTCTTTGCACACCTGTTCGCTGGCGGCTTGATTGAGACCGTATTCTCGCCGGGAGAAAGGGACCCGGCAGCTTACGCAGCCGGTTCGCCGTTGCCGCGCGGGGCGAGGTTTTGAAACTCCAAGATTCCAACGGAAACGGGTTTAGCATGGAATTGGCCGCCCAGAGGGCTCCGCGGAAGACGAGATGTCAAGTTCGAATTCTCGTTGGTGCGTTTTCCCCGGAGGCGGCTTCGCGCGAATCGTCATCCGTCATCCGACCCGACCGACGCTCGAAGTTCTTTTGGAAGACCCGTCGAGTCGTCCTGGCCGATTCCCGCCAGAGTTCCTTCGATCGCCTACGCCTTTCCGTTGGTGTGTCCGCGAGCGACTCGCGCCAAGCGACAATGATTGGTTTGAGTCGGCTCGATACGGCGATCTCGATGCGCATGAGCTACTCGCACACTGGGTGTCCGCGTTCGGCATTCTATTCGGCTGGAGATCATCCCGTGAATCCTCTCCGCATACTCCTTTCGCTGACCGTCTTCCTCGGTGCCGGACCCCTGCTTGCCGATGGCTACAAGGCCGGGACGGCGTCGAAGGTCATCACACCCGACAAGCCGCTCTGGATGGCGGGGTATTCCAGTCGCACCAAGCCGTGCACTACGGACTATCACGATCTGTGGATCAAGGCCCTCGCGATTGCAGATCCGGCCGGGCGGCGCTGTGTGTTATTGACGAGCGACTTGTGTGGCATTCCACGCTCGTTGTCCGAGCCCGTTTGCGAGGCGGTCTCGAAAGCGACCGGACTGCGCCGCGAAGAGATCATGCTCACGTGTTCGCACACGCACTGTGGGCCGGTCGTGACCGACAATCTACTCGACATGTACGAGATGCCGCCCGAGCAGATGGAGGCGGTCCGAGTATACACCAAGAAGTTGCAAGGCTGGATGATTGAAACGTTGACGGCGGCCGTCAAGGACTTGAAGCCCGCCCGCCTAACGATCGGTCAGGGAACGGCCAGGTTCGCCGTCAATCGTCGAGAGAACAAGGAGAAGGAGGTCGTCAACGGCATTAATCCAGGCGGGCCCGTCGATCATTCCGTGCCGGCGTTGAGTGTCGAAGATGAGAAGGGCAAACTGAAAGCCGTCGTGTTTGGCTATGCCTGTCATAACACGACGATGCAGTTCTTCGAATGGTGTGGAGACTATGCTGGGTTCGCGCAAATTGAAATCGAAAAGAAGCACCCCGGTGCACTGGCGATGTTCTGGATCGGTTGTGGTGGCGACGCGAACCCGCTGCCCCGAAGCAAGATCGAACTTTGCGAGAAGTACGGCAAGGAACTCGCCGTCGCCGTCGAGGACACGCTCAAGGGAAAGCCGACGCCAATCGAGTCCGGCCTGACGGCGGGTTACGCCGAAGTCGAACTCGCGTTCGAGGCTATTCCCGGCAAGGACAAGTGGTTGGCCGAGGCCGAGAGCAAGTCGCACCCCGTGAAGATGCGGGCCAAGAAGTTCCTCGACCTGCTCGCCGCCGGCAAGCCGATCCCGGACCGTTATCTGCACTACCCGGTCCAAGTTTGGCGATTCGGCGACCAACTCACGTGGATCGCGCTCGGTGGTGAAGTCGTGATCGACTACAACTTGCGGCTCAAGAAAGAACTCGCGGGCAAGGCCCCCGTCTGGATCACCGGCTACGCGAACGATGTGCTCGCCTATATCCCGTCCGAGCGAGTCTTGAAAGAAGGCGGCTACGAGGGCGATTCGTCGCAACTCTATTACGGCCACCCAACCAAATGGGCCCCCGGACTCGAAAAACGAATCGTCGACAAGGTTCACGAGTTGGTTGGAACGAAGCGCTAATTCGTGGTGAAGCGACGCGCTCGGCTAACATCAATATCGAAGACGCATGTATCGATTAATCGCCATACTCCTCTGTGTCAGTTCAGCCATCTCGGCCGAGCCGCGCACGCCGGCCGACGAATTGAAAACAGTGAAGCCGTTGCCCGGCTACAAGGTCGAACTCGCCGCCAGCGAGCCGAACGTCATCGATCCGGTGGCGGTGGCGTTCGACGAACGGGGACGGATGTTCGTCTGTGAAATGCGCGGCTATCCCAATGCCGGCGTGGCGACCGGCAGAGAGAATCGTGGCCGCATTCGCTTGTTGACGGACGAAGATGGCGACGGCGTCTTCGAAAAATCTGCCGTCTTCGCCGATGGCTTACGCTTTCCGACCGGCGTGTTGCCGTGGAAGAATGGAGTTATTGTCACCGTCGCACCGGACGTTCTCTATCTCGAAGACACCAATGGCGATGGGCGAGCGGACAAGACAACTGTTCTCTACACGGGATTCGGGCTCGACAACATTCAGCAGATCATTAACACTCCGCGTTGGGGCATGGACGGCTGGGTCTATTGCACGGTTGGCAGTACGGGCGGATCGATCTTATCGCCAGGCCATCCCGATATGAAGCCGGTTGTGTTGCGCGGCCGTGGGATTCGCTTCAAGCTGGACGATTTGAAATCGCTCGAACCGACTTCGGGCGGCGGACAATATGGCCTGACCTGCGACGAGGCGCAACACTGGTTCGTCAACACCAACAGCGCCCATCTGCGACAGATCGTCCTGCCGGACGATGCACTGCGGCGCAACCCCTATCTCGCCGTGCCGACTGTGAGCCTCGACATTTCGGAACACGGGGCCGCTTGCCAAGTGTTTCGCATCAGTCCGTTCGAGGCCTGGCGGGTGGAACGAACGACGCGGCGCAAAGACGGCCCGGAGGCCAAGCGCCTGCCGCCGACCGAGCTGGTGCCCGGCGGGTTCATCACGTCGGCCTGTTCCCCGCTGTACTATCCGCTCGGCGAACCGTTGTTTCCCGAGCGCGATCGCGGCTGCGTCTACGTCTGCGACCCGGCCAACAACCTGATCACACGCGACAAGCTCGAAGCGAACGGCTCGGTCTACAAGGGAAAGCGGATCGACCAGGGGGTCGAATTTCTGGCCTCGACCGACAACTGGTTTCGACCCGTATCCCTGACGCTCGGTCCGGACGGGGCGATCTACGTCATCGACTTCTACCGCGAAGTGATCGAGACGCCAATCTCCCTACCCGATGACATCAAGGCGAAACTCAACCTGGAGAGTCGCGAGCGTGGCCGCATCTGGCGCATTGTGCCGAAGGACTACGTTTACAAGGTGCCGAAGCGAGTTGGCGGAACAGGCCCCGAGTTGGTCGCCGCGCTGGGTAGCGAGCACGAATGGGTACGCAACACCGCCTCGCGGCTCGTCGCCTCGGCCCGCTACGAAGGGATCGAGGCCGCTCTCGAGCGGGCCACTTCGACCAACGGCCCTGGGCGAGCCAACCTGTTGCATGCGCTCGACCAGCGCCGTGGGCTAACGGCGACCGCGCTCCTCCAAGCGTTGAGCGATCCGGCGACCGAGGTTCGCATCGTCGCCTTGCGGCTGGCCGAACCGCACTTCGCACGCCACCCGAAACTCGTCGCGGCCGCGTCGAAACTGGCCGACGATTCGAGTGGGTTCGTTCGATTCCAACTGGCCCTCTCGGCCGGCTCGATGCCGATCACGGACTCGGCCAGCGTGCTCACCAAATTGCTCCAGGCCTCGGCGAACGACCCCTGGCTCTCGGCGGCCGCGCTGTCGTCGGCCAAGGAAGTTTCTCCGACGATCCTCGCGGACCTGGCGGCTCGCGAGTCTTCGTCGGCGACCGTTCGATCGTTGGCGATGATCGCCGGCGCGCGCGGCGGCGACGAGCCGATCGCGAACGTCTTGCGATTGGCCGTTGAAGCCAAAGCGCCGGCCATGCGAGTCGCGCTGCTCGATGGAGTTGGTGCCGGCATGCGGGCCCGCGATGCCAACCTCGGCCAGTGGCTCGCGAAACATCCGGACGAAGCGAATCGCCTGAAGCAAGTGTTCGTGCGTGCGACCGAGACGATTCGCGACCCGGCCGCCAAGGCTCGGCTCGAAGCGATTCGAACGCTGTCGTTCGCGCCGTTCGCCTTCGCCTCGGAGCCGCTTGCCGAATTGTTGAAGCCGCAGGCCGCGCCCGAGCTGCAGTCGGCCGCCCTGTCCGCGCTGGCCGGGTTCGACGACCCCAAGGTGCCGGAACTCCTGCTCGAAGGCTGGGCCGGCTACGGGCCGACCTTGCGTCGCGAAGCGCTCGAGGCGATGTTCGCCCGACCCGATCGATTGAACAAGTTGCTCGACGCGATCGAGAAGAAAATCGTGCCGGCCGCCCATGTCGACGCCGACCGGGCCGAGTCGCTGCGCAAGCACGCGAACCCGGCCGTGCGTACTCGCGCCACGAAGTTGCTCGTCGCTCAGGTGGCCGCCGACCGGAAGAAAGTCATCGACGACTATCGATCGGCCCTCGAGTTGAAGGGGGATGTCGTGAGGGGTCGCGACTTGTTCCGCAAGAATTGCACGGCCTGCCATCGGCTCGAAGACAACGGCTACGAAGTCGGCGCGATCCTGACGGCCGCGTTGCGGAACAAGACGCGCGACGCCTTGTTGATCGACATCCTCGACCCGAGCCGCGAAGTCGATTCGCGCTACGTGAATTACACGCTGACGACGCTCGCCGGCCGATCGGTGTCGGGCCTGCTCGCCGTCGAAACGCCAACGAGCATCACCCTGCGGCGCGGCGAAAAGGCCGAAGACACCATCCTGCGCACGCAGATCGACGAACTGCGCGCCACCGGCAAATCGCTGATGCCCGACGAATTCGAGAAACTATTGAACCGCCAACAGATGGCGGACCTGATCGAGTATCTCTTAACCGTTCGGTAACATCGTCGCGCCCCCATTTCCGCGCGCGAACCGACAGCGCACCTCGCTCGTCTGTCTGGTAATGGGTATTGTCCCCCGCGCTAGAATGGCGCGGCCGGGTCGCCCGGTTCACAGACTTCAACCCCGGTAATCGCTCGATGGAAGACACCTGGAAATACATGGCCGGCGGGGCACTGGTCGGGGTGCTCGGCATGATCGCCGGCTTTTGGGGCAAGGTCAAAGGCGTCCTCTGGCGGATCGCGAACCTATTCGTCCAGCAGGTCGAGATTCCCACGGAGGAAGCCCACAACGCGCTCGTCGCGTTCCTGATCGCGAACTACAAGCGGTCGCGAATGTACGACCGCATGTTCGGGGCCTGGTACGCCCATCGTCGCGACGGTCGGTACGGACTCGTCGCCTACGAGCAATACGGCACGCGCAGCATGATCTTCTGGAACGGCTGGGTTCCATTCTTCTATTCGAACGCCGTCGAATCCAAGGCCCGCCAGAGCAAAGGCGCCAGCCCGAACGGCAACACCGACGACGCGACCAAAATCTACTCGACGATCACATTTCTCCGCGGCGCCGTCAACGTCGAAAAACTCCTGCTCGCCGCTTGCGAGGCGGCCAACAAGCTCACCTGGGACGTTGCGACAACCGAAGAGCAAGTCAAAAGTCGATTCGTCATCCACTACGTGCCGAAGCGGTCCGAAGAGAGCGACAATCGCAATCACGGCTCGAACGGCCTCGCCTGGTATCAGCAGGGCTACTACCGACTCATCGGCGTGACGGCCGACGAACTCGGCAAGATGGCGTTGCACAAGGGCCGGGCGCTCGACTCGTTGATCTTCCCCAAGCGGGTGAAGGACCTCATCAAGGAGATCGAACTCTGGCGCAACAACCGGACGTGGTACCTGAACAAGGGGATTCCGTGGAAGCGCGGCTGGCTGCTTTACGGCCCGCCGGGTACCGGCAAGACGGCCCTCGCCCGGGCGTTCGCCGAAGATTTGAACATGCCGATCTACGTGTTCAATTTGGCGGAGATGAACAATCACGAACTCATCAAAACGTGGACCGACATGCAGGTCAATGTGCCCTGCGTGGCGTTGATCGAGGACATCGACAACGTGTTCCACGGCCGTGAAAACGTCGCCCGGCGTGGCGGCATGATGTCGCTCATGTTCGGTAGCCGGGGCAAGAGCCAGGATCAGAACGGGCAACAGCAAAAAGATGACCAGGGCCGCGATCCGTTTGCGCCACTCACGTTCGACTGCTTGCTCAATTGCCTGGATGGCGTCGAACGCACGGACGGGATTTTCACGATCATCACGACGAACGATCTTTCGAAGATCGACCCCGCCCTCGGTCAGCCGCGGAAGTTGCCGGACGGTGCGACCGAGTTTATCTCGACGCGCCCGGGGCGAGTCGACAAGGCCGTTGAACTCACGTTCATGGAGGCCGCCGACAAGAAGCGGATGGCCAAGCGAATCCTGGGCGAGTACCCGGACGAATACTTGCGGATGCTCGAGTTCGTCGATCGCTACCCGGACCTTCCGGAGACGCCGGCCCAGTTCCAGGAACGGTGCGGTCAGGTGGCGTTGAAGTGCTTCTGGGCGGAATCGCACGCCCCGATCGAACTCGGCCCGACGCCACGCGAAGTCGTCCCGGCGAAAAAGGAGGGCGATGGCGCGACGAGCGAACGTGGCGTGGCGTCGGTGAGTTAGCGATATCGATTGCGTAGGGCGGCCCTTCAAGGCCGCCCCATTTCAGAACATCAAACCTTCAACAACTTCCGGGCTTCCTCGTACCCTGGCGCCCGGCCGTCCTTCTTGTCCTGTTGCGAGTAGCCGTACATGCTGGCCGTCACGCGCGAGAGGGCCACGAGTTGCCGCCAGCGGAACGCGGGGCGGGTCGTCGCGAATTCTTCGGTCACGGTGCGGTAATACTTCTCGGCGTGGAGTCGGCCGTCCTCGCTGATCGCGTACTGAATCAACGCGTCGAACAGCGGCCGCGGCGAATGGCCGTTCGCGCCATACGCGTGTGCGATGGCGGCCGCCCGGAACTGGTTGTTCTCCTGGATCGCGCCGCCGAGTTCCTTGAGCAGTTCGTCCGCGTCCTTCGCCTTCACCTTGAGCAGTTCGTCCGCGTGCGGGATCGGTTCCTTCATGAACCCAGTCGACCCGCCGGGTTGCTTGAAACTGCTGCTGCGTGCCGCGTCCATGGCCGCGAGGATCAGGCCGGCCGCCGCGTTCCGCGGACTCGCCACGCGCGCCATGTTCCGCCACGCGTTGGTCGCGTCCGAGGCGTGCACGCCCGGCGAATCACCGTGCGTTCGCCGCGCCATCGTGTTGCGGCCTTCCCAGTTCTCGACCTGACGCAACACGAGTTGGTTGGCCGCCAGCGAGACCGCTTCGCCCACTTGCTCCGGCACGAATCCTTCCGCCAGCGCCGCCGCGACGGCTTCGCCCGCTTGCTTCTGACCCGAGGTCAGGATCGTCTCGCAGAGCTTTTCGAGGAACGCGTCGTCGGCGACGCGCTTGCCCGCCTCGCCCTTCGGCAGGTGATACCTCTCGAGCAGTTCCGGCACGATCGCCCGGTTCGCCTTCAGTTCGCCCTCGCGATTCTTCATCGATTCGCACTGCTTGGCGCACTGCCGAACCGACTGCCGGAGCATTGTGATCGCGTGTTCCTTGCCGACGAGGTCGAGCATCGTCCAGGCCCGCCACGGCATGACGGCCGTGTGGACATCGTGCGTGTCCTCGACCCCCAGGAGGGCCGCGTTCAACGCGTCGGCCGGGTTCGATTTGCCCACGGCCGCGAGCAATCGCTCGGCCTTCTCCCGTTCGCCCGCGTTGACGGCTTGATGGACTTGCTCGGCCGTGGCCGACTCGGCCGGCGTCATCGGCTTGAGGACCTCCGCTTTCTTGCCGCCGACTTCCTGCAGGTAGTGCGCGTTCCGATAAAGCACTTTCAGCAGCGGCAGGGGGGCTTGATTCTTCGGCAGTTCAGCGGCCATCTGGTAGGCGGGCATCAGCGCCATGAAAACGTGGAAGCCGAAATAGTTCTCGCCGCCGAACGTGCGGGCGTTGGCGAACGCGGCTGCCGCCGTCAAGTCTTTCAAGCTGAGGCCGGCACCCAACTTGTCCGCCAGGATCGGCAACAGTTTGTCTTTGGGCGTCTCTTGAAGGAGTGCGACGATCGGCTCGAGGTGGCCGAACGTCAGGGCGGCGGGCTCGTCGCCAATGGCCGTGCCGAGCCCAAGCTCGGTCGCGAATCCGGCCCCAAGGCCGGCGGCCAACATTCCTCGGCCGACGTCGGCCAGGAACTCGCGGCGGGAATTTGTCATCTCGAACCCCCGGAGAGTGAGGAGCGAACGGGTATTGTGTGCGCGCCACTCAATCATGAGCAACAGGAAAAGGAACAATTCTTTCCGAACGCTATCAAAGGAGCATGAACTACGACCACGAACTTGAAGTCGCCCTCGCGGCCGCCCGCAAGGCCGGTGCGTACCTGAAGGACGCCTACGCGGCCTTCACCCCCATCCCGAACGCGCCGGCCTCCATCAGTACCGAAGCCGATCGAACGTCGCAGGACTTGATCATCGCCCACCTGATGGCCGCGTTCCCGGACGACGCGATCTGCGCCGAGGAAGGAACCGACTCGCTTCGAGCCGTCAAACGAACGGGAAGTCGCTTGTGGGTTGTCGACCCGATCGACGGCACGCGCGGCTTCGCCATGAAGAACGGCGAATTCAGCACCATGATCGGCTTCGCGGTCGATGGCGAAGTCGTTGCCGGCGTAGTCCTCGAACCCGCCCTCGACCGCGTGACCTATGCGGCACAAGCTCGCGGTTGCTTCGTCCAAATCGGCGACGGGCCGCCAACACAATGCCGGGTGACCGCGACATCGGAATTGACCCAATCGACCCTGGTGCAAAGTCATTCGCGGAAGGGCGAGGTGTCCGGACCAGTCAATTCGCTCGCACCCAAAGCGGTCGTCGAAACCTATTCGGCCGGCGTCAAGCTCGCGATGGTCGCCCGCGGCGACGTGGACATCTACGTGAACACCTACACGAAGTTCAGCGACTGGGACATCTGCGCCGGCGACATTCTGGTTACGGAAGCCGGCGGCCAGGTGTCGGAACTTCGGGGCACCGCGATTCACTACGGCCGACCCGGCAACCTCCAGGCCGGCGGCCTACTCGCGACCAACGGGCGACTCCACGCGGCGGCAGTACGGGGGCTGAGTTGATCCCTGGCGGAGGCCAGCGACATGGGCGTGCCGGGGTGCCCCGAATTGGCCTGCTGAACCGCGTCCATGGCCAACGTGCGAATCGTATTCACGCACAGATCGTCGATGCTCGGCATGAAGCCCCCTGGGTCGCGTTCGGATTGCAGCGTCGTGATGTTTTATGGTCGGCCCACGACGGTGGCACTTGCAGACGGGACGAAGCGGATTCAACGGAACATGACCGATTCGATTGCGATCACGGTCGCTTCACTTGAGTTGCGTCTTTTTTGTTTTGGAGGCCGAACGACTTCGACTCGGCTTCCGTCTCGCGGCCGCGGCAGTTCCTGGCTTCGTTCGGCCGACTTCACCGTTCAGGAATCGCAACAATGCATCGACCACTTCCGATCGCTCGGTTGCGATCGTTTCAGCTGCCTGCGGATCGGCCAGCGCCGTCGCCAGCCGAGCCCGAACCTGCGCCAGCGTTTCGTTGCCCATCATAACAACTCTCCCAGTAATCCCCATAATTCGCCGACCAAGCGGACGGCCCCTACGGTTTCGACGCCAACGGACAACAAATCGGCGATGGCTTTGGCCACCAGTGCTTCTTCGTCTG
>JANLUE010000388.1:0-2036 GCA_031363325.1 Gemmataceae bacterium | reverse complement strand
CGCGGCGATCTCGGCGAGCTTCGTATCGTTCTCGAGCGCCGCCTGTTCCAGTTCCGTCACCTGATCGGACACCAGAACGTTGTCGAGGTACTCGGCAATCGTGTTCGGCTCCGTCGAATGGTCGGTCGTCTCAATGGTCGGAGCCGACAGGCGACGCCGACGGGTCACGGTTTTGATGCGCTCGACCGTCTTCTGCGCGACCTCGCTCTCAGCCACCTTTTTGCCAATGTCCCGAGCCTGACCGGGGGCCAGCGTGTCATCGAGATAGGCGAGCAGTGTACGGAGCGTCAGTCGCAACATGGCCGGGCCTCGAACGGGGGCTTTCCCTTAATAGTGGCGGCCCGCGTTTGGTTTCGTGCACGACTTCGGAGAAAATGCGTTAACAATCTGAAGCTCGATTACGCGCCTCACACTTGTTGCAATCGGTAAAATCGCACCATGCTTCTGACCATCACCCTGAACGCCGCGCCGGCCACCGACCTGGGGTACTTGCTGCACAAGAACCCGGCCAAGGTGCAATCGTTTCCGCTGACCTTCGGCACGGCGCACGTTTACTATCCCGAAGCGACGGCCGAACGTTGCACGGCCGCCCTGCTGCTCGACGTCGATTCGATCGCGCTCGTTCGCGACCGCAAGGGGCCGTCCGGCGAAGGTGGGCTGCTCGATCAATACGTTAACGACCGGCCCTATGCCGCGTCGTCGTTCCTCAGCGTCGCGATTTCGCAGATCTATGGCTCGGCCCTCAATGGGCGGAGCAAGGATCGGCCGGAGATGACGGAACGGCCGTTGCCCTTCGTCGCTCGGATCGCGGCCGTCCCGTGTCGTGGTGGCGAGGGGTTCTTGCGCAAATTGTTCGAGCCGCTCGGCTACGCGATCGCGACCAAACATCATCCACTCGACGAACTATTCCCTGCTTGGGGAGAGGGGCCCTATTACACGGTCGAACTCGCCGCGACGTGCCGATTACACGAACTACTCTCGCACTTGTACGTGCTGATCCCGGTCCTCGACAACGACAAACATTACTGGGTCGGCGATGCCGAAGTCGACAAGCTCCTGAAGCACGGCGAGGGTTGGCTTTCAATTCATCCGCAGCGCGATCGCATCACCGAGCGTTACTTGAAACGACAGCGCGGCCTGGTGAAGGCCGCCCTCAGTCAGTTGTCGGCCGACGACCCGACTCCCGACGAGTCGGAGTCGGCCACTCCGGAGGAGGCGATCGAGGCCCGCATCAGTCTGCACGAACATCGATTGCGAACCGTCCTCGCGAGCCTCAAAGAAACGGGCGCCCGCCGCATCTTGGACCTGGGTTGCGGCGAAGGAAAGCTGCTTCGCTTGCTCGTCGAGGAGCCACAGTTCATCGAAGTCGTCGGCCTCGATGTCTCGACGCGGGCGCTGATGATCGCCGAGGAACGCTTGCGGCGAACGCGGCACTTCGACGAACCCGGGCGGGTGAAGTTGTTGCACGGCTCCTTGCTCTATCGCGACGCTCGACTCGCCGGGTTCGACGCGGCGGCGGCCGTCGAAGTGATCGAGCACCTCGACCCGCCACGCCTGAGCGCCTTCGAACGGGTGGTGTTCGAATTCGCTCGGCCGGCCGCCGTGATCGTGACGACCCCGAACGTCGAGTACAACGTAAAGTTCCCCGGCCTCGTCCCCGGAAAATTCCGGCACCGCGACCATCGCTTCGAGTGGACACGCGCCGAGTTCATGACCTGGGCCACGACCGTCGCCGATCGACACGGCTACCGCACCACGTTCGGCCCGATCGGTGAGGAAGACCCCAGTCTCGGAGCACCAACGCAGATGGCCGTGTTTCGATTCGGCCGCTAAACCCGGACCCAGAATGGCGTGAAACTGCCGCTCTATACTTCCGAAGCCGGTCGTTCGATGTCGATCAACCGCATTCCTTCGGACGTCCGAAAGGGAAGGTAGCGGTCACTCCACCGGTAGAATCGGATAGTCCCCCGGTTGCCCCGGATGGACGACCATCACTCCAGTGGTTGGGTCGCGGCCCATGCGGACCGGGTACGGCA
>JANLUE010000368.1:0-2274 GCA_031363325.1 Gemmataceae bacterium | reverse complement strand
TTTCCTTCTTGTTGTTCGAGTCGATTTTCGGGTCCGGGAAGCCGCAGAACATTTCGCTGTAGCCGGGATAGGAGAACTTCAAGCCGTTCGTGCTACGGGCCGCCGACTTCATGCTGGGATTACCGAAGATTTGGCCTTGCTTGGCGATCGTGCCCCAGAAGAACGGCATGAGCGCCGTTCGGCGTGCGTCGGCCGTCTCGCGCCAGTAGCGTTCCTTCAGACCGGGGAGATCCTTGACGCCTTGCTTGGCGTCGAGCAGCGATTCGTCGGCCCCCTCGAACAGGTCTTGCCAGCGGAACCCGTCGAGCGTCACCACGATGACGTTCTCGGCTTTGCGTGGCTCGGCGCCCGCCGAAGTGTTTGAGACGCAGACGAACACGATGCCGGCCAGCAGCCAGCGTGGGAAACGATCGGCTCGCATTGGCAAGTCGCTCCGAAGAGTTTGAGCTATTTGTTCGAGGGAGTGAATCGGAATTGGTCGAAGTGAGAGACGGCGTCAGCCTTGCACCACACGCCGAGCTTGCCGGGGCCAGCGAACGTCTTGTCGGTCACTTCCAGGTGCTTCGTGCCGTTCAAGGAACATTCGATTCGGTCGCCCGTCTGTTTGATCGCGATGTTGAACCACTTGCCGGCCGGCAATTCGATGTTCTCCTTGGTGGCGAGTTGCGTTCGCCTGCCGTCCTTGACGTGGTACACGCGGAAAAATTCTTCGAGCGGGTTGTAACGGCAGAGGTAGTAATTGTCCGAGTCCAGGTAGCGCCAGACGAGGCCGCCCGCCTGGTCGAACTTGCCGTCCACCGCTCGAACCGCGACCGATGCCTCGCAGTCCTTGCAGCTCGAATCGTCGAGTACGCATACGTTGGCCAGCGTGGCCGGGCCCGAAGCCGTCTGTGCGAAGGCGTGACTCGACTTGCCGGGCGCCGAGTCGTCGGCAACGACTTTCCAGACGCTGCCCTCTCCATTACCAGTCTTGGCACTCGTCCAACCCGGCGCGACTCTCCCAAGGTCCGCTTTGGCGAAGGTGACTTCGCGGAGCTTGTCGTCGGCCCTGGCACTCGGGCTCGTCAACAGGCAGATGGTTGCCAAAGCGACGCCACATCGCGATGAGAGAAACAGGTCGCCGGGACGACTCGCCGTGCCGAACGAGGTTCCGGTCGAATCGTGCGTCAGAACTGTTTTGGCCATCGAGATGGTCTCGGGGGACGTTGGAATTCTTCGACGAGTGGCGGCGCGTCAGCCGACATCTCGCGTTCTGTTCCACAGTTTTTCAAACCGCCCAGCGAAGGCCTCGACCAACACGGGGTCCGGCGTGGCGATCAGGTTCTCCTCGTTCTGTTCGGTCGCGCTCCGCGTCCAATTGAAGCTGCCCGTCAATAGTCGGAGTCCATCGAAGAGAGCGAATTTGTGATGCATGTGGGCCGGATTGCCGACGTCGATTCGACACTCGATGCCGGCCGCTTGAAGTTGCTCGATGTCCGATCCGAGGTCGTGCGACTTCTGGTCGTCCGTGATGACGCGAACGCGCAATCCCCGGGCGTGGGCCCGGATGATCGCGTCCGTGATTCGATCGTCGGTGATCGTGAACACGCACACGTCGGCCGATTCGCGGGCCGTGTTGAACTGGCGCTGCAGTTCTTGAATGCACGCCGTCCCTGGGCTGAAGTACGCCTGCCCGGTCTCGACCCGTACGGCCGTCGCGGCGGGCCGACCCACGACCCGAAGCGTCTCTTCCAAACGGTTGAGGACCGCTGGTGGGTCGTTCGCAATCGATTCGCGGGCCACGGCGAATGCCCGCGCCCGGACCGCGACTCGGTCAGCTTCGGAGACTGCGGTTTGACCCGCCCATTCGACGAGCGGCTTGAGGTGACCGGTCAAGGCCGAACGCAGCATTGCATCCACTTCGCCGTCGTTCATGGTTATTTCTCGCGGACGCTCACGTCATCAATGATTGGTCCCTGGGCCGAATCGCCTTTTTCCGTCGTGTAGATTTCGAGGGTCGTTTCGTCGCCGACGGCCGTGAACTCCCATTTCACTTTCGACCAGACCAGTTTCGTCGGCGTGCCGTCCTTCGGGTCGGCCTCGAATTCCTTCTTGTCGCCGGCCGCCCCAATCACGATACCTCGCACGCCGGCTCCCGGCGTCGACGACAGTTGCAACTCGACGACGTAGACCTTGCCCTTCTTCGTTTTGAACGCTTGCGAAACGCCGCCGTAGCCCGGCGAACCGTGGAGATCGACGCAGCGTTTGCCGTCCGCCGCCGGGAAGAAGGTGCCG
>JANLUE010000962.1:0-3014 GCA_031363325.1 Gemmataceae bacterium | reverse complement strand
GGTCACCCGTTCGAATCGGGTAGTGCCCAGTGGGAGATCGTCGTGCGTTCCTCTGGCCGGCGCGGCTTCACCCTGATCGAGTTGTTGGTTGTGATCGCGATCATCTCGATCCTGATCGGCCTGTTGTTGCCGGCCGTGCAGAAGATTCGGGACGCGGCCAATCGCCTGTCGTCACAGAACAACCTGAAGCAAATGGGCCTCGGCGTCGCGAACCATGAAAGCGCGATGGGCCACTACCCGAACGGGGGCGGCTATCCGACGCCGTACTACGTGCCCGCCACGCCGAACGCCTACACGTTCATTCCGGGCTACGGAAACTTTCGGCCGTTCTGGGGTGACCCGTCGTTTCGCAACAAATTCCAACGCGGCTCGATGTTCTATTCCCTCCTGCCGTTCGTCGAGCAGGACGCGTTGCATCGCAACCCGCTCGCGTGCTTCCGCACGCCCGTCAAGATCTATTACATGCCGGCCCGCCGAGCCGCGCAGGCCCAAAACGTTCCCGCCACCGATCCGGTGTATCCGGGCTGGGGCTACAACGACGCGGGCCTCGGCGCAAGCGCCCGGACCGACTACGCGGCGAACGACCAAATCTTCTTCACGACCTACGGCTCGAACTGGGGCCGGGTGACTTCGGTCGCCGATGTCACCGACGGCCTCTCGAACACGATCTTCGTCGGCGAGAAGGCGATGAGCCCTCGGGCTCGCACGGCCGGGAGTTGGTACTGGGACGAGCCGTACATCATGGGCGGCACCGGGGGGACCGGTCGATGCGGCGACGCGTTCTTCCAGGACAACCAACTGCTCGACTTCCCCGAGCTCGCGAGCGGGCCGGGTTGGTCGCAAGGAACCGAATCGTGTGGCGGCGGCAACTGGGGATCGCCGAGCCCCGACGGCCCGCAGTTCCTGTTCGGCGATGGCAGCGTCCGACTCGTGAGATATCAAACTCCGTCGCCCATGATTCGCCTGATGATCCGCCCGGCCGACGGTCAGGTCGTCCAATTCGAGTGACCATGCCGATCGTTCGATTCCTCGCACCGTCGGCCTTCGTTCTGCTGGCGTTTCTCGTCGGTTGTAAAGACAAGCCAACTCTGGTGAAGGTGACCGGCAAAGTCGTGGACGCGAAAGGCGTCGCCCTCACGGCCGGGAGCATCTACTTCCATCCCGCGCCCGGCAACCCATACGCCGGCCAACAACCGAGTTGCCAACTCGGCGAAGATGGCTCGTTCACGATGCGCACATTCCCCTACGGCGAGGGCATTCCGCCCGGAACCTGGAAAGTGACCCTCTCCCCCGACCTCGCCAGCCGGATCCGCAAACCCGACTACGCCGACCCCGCGAAAACGGCCTGGACGGTCGAAGTCCCGGCCGAGGGGTTGAGGGACGTGGTGCTGGAAGCGAAGTAAGGGGTTTGTCTCGGTGGGATTTCACTTACCGCCGGCGTGACTGCGGGCCATCGCGAGCATCACCGCATCGCTTTCAATTCCATTGTCGCGATTCGCCCAAGTGGTCCCGCCGGATCGTTTTTCGACCACTCGGTCAACAATGCTTTCGCTTCCGGCGTATTGACCTCCCCCAGGAGTGAGACGATCCGCAAGTTGCGTGGCTCGGCGTTGCGGTCGGCGGCGGCCAGATCGCCGACCAACTTCTCCAGGCGTGATTTCTGCTCGTCGGACTTCGCGACTTTGACCGCGGCCCGCAACTCCGGGCCGATCAACGCGCCGAGCTTGGACAATCCCGCCTGGGCCGCGTCCCGCGTGGCGAATCGAACATTGTCGAGATCGGCGATCCACTTCTGGATTTGCGCGGGCTCGACCTTCGACTTGGCCGGGCGAAGCTTTTCGGCCACGAGGGGGACCGTTTTTTCGGGCATGGACACGAGCGCCCAGTACGCTCGATAAGCCGACTCCGCGTCGGTGCTGGCCAGATCGTCGAACGATTCATTGGGCGACTTCGTGGACTTATCCTTCGGTCGCAAGTCCCACAAATAGCCGACGCTATCGTTCGCCCCGCTCAGCAATCGACCGCTGCCCCGGCCGAAGGACACCGTGTAGCCGTTCCCCTCGTGCGTGCCGCGATCCCAGACAACCTTGCCCGTGAACACGTCCCACAGTCGAATCTTGCCGGACGAGCACGCGCCGCCAACGTACAGCCCGTCGGGGCTGAACTCGATCGAACCGAACAAGAACCGTTCGTCGTTCGCGATCAGTTTCTTCGGCGTCAGATCGTCGATCGTCCAGATGCGAACGGCACCATCGAGGTGGGCGGTCGCGAGGAGCCCGCCACGCGGCGAGCAACTCACGGTGTACATTCGGTTGTCGCCGTGCTCGGCGACGATACCCTGTTCGCGCCGCACCTTGCCGGTCGCGACGTTCCACATGCGGAGCATCTTGTCCCAGCCGACGGTCGCAAGTTCATTTCCGTCGGAAGTGAACGACAGCCCGTAGACCTCCTTGTGCGCGAATTCGAACAGTTGCTTGCCGGACGCGATGTCCCACACGCGGCCGGCGTTTTGACGGAACACACCGGCGGCGAGCTTCGAGCCATCGGGCGCGAACGACAATCCTTCGACCTTCGAATGCGGGTCGCGGCCCTTCGGCCAATCCCAACGATGTACAGTCTTGCCCGATGCGAGGTCCCAGACGGCGACCACGACACGATCATCCTTTGACCCGCCGCCCGCGAGTCGTCGGCCGTCCGGCGAAAAGCGAAGTTGCGACGTACCCGCGCCGTCGCCGACAATTGTTCGAATCTCTTTGCCCGAAGTCGCATCGACCAGCCGAATCGTGTCCGAATCGTCGGTGTAAGCGAGCGTGCGGCCATCCGGCGAGGCGGCCACGATGGCCGAGCCGCGAATGCCGACCGGGAGTGGCAATTGCTTACGGCCCGGTACGTCCCAGCGCCGCATCGTGCCTTCCCAGCCCGTGGAATAGAGCATTTTGCCGTCGCCGGTGAACGCCAGGCCCCAGGGGTACCAACCGTGCCCGACCAGTTTGCCGGCCGGCTTGCCGGTCGCG
>JANLUE010000359.1:0-5743 GCA_031363325.1 Gemmataceae bacterium | reverse complement strand
CTCGATCTGGCCGGCGTGACCGGGTACCAGATGGAAAAGATCGCCACGGGCTATCGATTCACCTGTCAGTTGCCGACCGGTCCCGTCTCGGGCCGCGGCGCGACCAAGAACGAAGCGATGCGCAACGCGTTGGCACAACTCCGCTAGCCGAGCGCGGCCGCGACGCGTTCGGCTAGCGCCTCGCGGCCAATGCATTTCTAGAATCGCCGCATACCCACCGCTCTCCGAGGTGACGCATGCGCTTCCTTTCGTTTTCAATCCTGCTCGTCGTCGCTTCGTCCGCCATTGCCCAGAAAGAGTTTGGCTTCGACAACCGCAAGCCGTCCGGGCAACCGTACCTCAAGCCGGAAGAGACCGTCGCCCGGATGAAGGTGGCCGACGGGTTCGAGGTCAAGCTGTTCGCGGCCGAACCGCAACTCGTCAATCCGATCGCGATGACCGTGGACGAGAAAGGCCGCGTCTGGGTCGTCGAGTGCTTCGAATACCCCAAGCGGACGGCCAAGGGGAAGATGCCGCGCGACCGCATCAAGATCCTCGAGGACACCGATGGCGACGGCGTTTGCGACAAGGTCACGACGTTCATCGAGGGGAAGGACTTCCCGGTCCCGTTCGACCTGGCGAGCGGAATTGAAGTCGGCAACGGCGGCGTGTATCTCGGTGCCCCGCCGTATTTGTTCTTCATCGAAAACAAGAACGACAAGCCGGGCAAGATTGAAGTCCTGTTAAAGGGGTTCGGTTCGCAGGACACGCACGAGACATTGAACACCTTTCAATGGGGCCCGGACGGCCGGCTCTACGGATTGCACGGTGTGTTCACGTATTCGGAAGTCAAGCCCGCTCAGGGCGATGGTCCGACAACGCGATTGAACGCGGCCGTCTGGCGGTTCGATACCAAGACCAAGAAGTTCGAAGTCTTCAGCGAGGGGACGAGCAACCCCTGGGGCATGGATTGGCGCAACACGGATGGGCAATTCATCCTGTGTTGTTGTGTGATACCCCACCTCTTTCACATGGTCCCCGGTGGTAACTATATACGCCAGGGGGGCCTGCCATCGAATCCGTATGTCTATGGCGAAATCAAGGAAATCTGCGATCACACCTTCCACAAGGAAAGCGGCTGGGCGCATGCGGGGTTGATATCACTCGATACGCCAATCATGCCCGAGAAATTTCGCAACAGTGTGATCTTCGGCAGCATTCATGGTTGCTCGATCAAACAGAACGTGTTGAAGCCAAACGGCTCGTCGTACACCGCCAGCCGGGCCGACGATTTCCTGGTCAGCGGCGACAAGAACTTCCGCCCAATCAATCTCCGCTGGGGCCACAACGGCGAAATCTACTGCATCGACTGGCACGACCAGAACCCCTGCCACCAAACCAACGCCGACGACTGGGACTATGAACGCGGGCGCGTGTACCGAATTCAGCCGAAGGGGCTGAAGACGAAAAAGGCGGAAGATTTGGGGAAACTCGACCGTGAGGGGCTCAAGTCGATTTTATTCAATGATGCCAATCCATGGCGATACCGAACTGCCCTGCGCCTTTTCGGGGAGATGGACGTTCCCCGTGCCGAGGGCACAACCGCTTCGACTTCTTGGTATTCCAATCTTACCGGTTCACTTATGTCAAGCCACCTTAAGCGAACGCCGGAGGACCAAGTAAAGAGTCTTTTTCAATACCTCGTCATCAGTGGAATCGGTCGGGACGGTCTTGGCGAAGCGGAAGGGGCATTATTAATTCGTACTCTCACGAGCTACTCGGCATTTCAAGACAGACAGATCAAACTACTGGCGAAAATCGCAGGCGAAACAGATTTTGCAGTGATTGATCGGGAACTCGCTTCTGCAGCAGTTAGGCTTGCGCCATCACAAGATGTTGGCGAGCTTGTTCATACACTTCTGTTGAAAAAAGTGCGTGCCGACGACCCGATGATCCCGCAGCTTCTCTGGGTCGCCTACGAACCCGTCCTCGCGGCGAAGCCGAAAGAAGAACTCGCCTGGCTGAAAGACAACGCCAAGGGCAATCGGCTCATTACGGACACCATCGTTCCGCGTTCGATGCGTCGGCTCGTCGCCACCGGCAAGGCCGAGGACCTGGCCGCGTGCATGGGTTTCGTCGGCGCTTCAACTGACCAATGGGTCCGCGAGAAAGCCCTCGACGCCCTCGTCCTGGCCATTGGCGACCGCCAACTCGACGAACCCGCTGGTTGGAAAGCGACGCGCGATGCCCTCGCCAAGGACGCGAACGCCAACGTGCGGCGGCTCACGGATCGCCTGGCCGTCAAGTTCCGCGACCCGGAGGCGGTCGCTCGGGCCCTCGCGGCGGCGACCGACTTGACCAGGTCGCTCGACGAGCGCCTGTCGGCCGTCCGTGACCTTGGCGTCGCCAAATCGCCCACTTCGCTGAAACCGCTCGTTGGCCTCGTTGGCACCGGCCCGAATGAACTTCGCGCCGAGGCGGTCCGGGCACTGGGGGGATTCGATTCCCCCGACCTGGCGAAGACGCTCCTCGCCGACTGGCCCAAGCATTCGCCGACGCTTCGCAACGAGATTGTCAACGTCCTGGCCGCTCGCAAGGACTGGGCCGGCGAACTGCTCGGGGCCGTGCGCTCGAAGAAGGTCGAACGCACCGAATTGACCGACAACACGATCCTGCGCATCCAGGCCTTGAAGGACAACAAGCTCAACGCGGAGATTGAATCGGTCTGGGGTCGCTTCCGGGCCACGCCGGCCGAATTGAACAAACTAATCGACAAGATGCGCGGCGAGTTGGCGCTCGCTCCCGGGTCGATCGATCGCGGCCGACTCGTCTTCGACAATCAATGCGCCAAGTGCCACAAGTTCGACGGTCGCGGCCACGAGGTCGGCCCGAACATCGAGGGGGCGGGTCGTGACATTGAATACCTGCTCGCCAATGTGTTAGACCCAAACCGCGTGATTGGCGCCCCGTACTTCATGCGGACGGTGAACCTGCTCAATGGCCGTGTCGAGACGGGGGTTTTGCACGCCGAGGACGGCCAGAGCATCACGCTCAAGACCGAGAATGGCGTCTTGAAGCAGCTTCAGAAGAAGGACATCGACGACATCAAGGTCCAGGAAAAATCGCTGATGCCCGAGGGACTCGGCAACAACATGACCGTCCAGGACTTCCGCGACCTCGTTCGCTATGTGATGGCCAACCCGTTCCTGATCGTCGTCGACGTGGCCAAGGGCGACGAATCGAAACGCACCCGCCCGACGGTCGGCGTCTCGGGCCGAATCCCGTTGCCGGACGGGCCGACGGACGTGCATGTCTCGGCGCTCGTGATCGCCCCGGCCGACATGACCGTTCGCCTGATGGTCGGCAGCCGGTCGGCCTATGCCGTGACGACCTACGACGCCAACGTGCCGGCCAAGACCACGACGGCACTTTCCGAATCGAAAGGCAAGGGTTCCGGCGTGGCCGTGCAACCGGACCAGTCGACGGTCGAAGTGAAACTGGTGAAGGGTCAGAACCGCGTGAACTTGACGACCAAGGTCGAAGGCAAGGGAGAAGCGGTTTATCTGCGCTTTCACGATCCGGACCGGAAGCTGAAGTACGTCCTGGCGAAGTGATTCGGCCGTAATTCCGGGCAAACCGACTTGACGCAATGGCTCGGGTCTGGTTTCCTGACAACACTCGCACATCGTTCGTAGAGACTGTCATGAGCTACCCGCGCCTCGAAGTCACCGCCGGGCCCGATCAGGGCAAGTTCTTCGTCGTCCACCCGGGCACCGGCAACTTGCTCGGCCGACATCAGGACGCGTTCTACTGCCTGACGGACCCGCGCGCTTCGCGCTTCCACTGCAGCGTGCAACTTCGCGATGAGGCGGTCACCGTCACCGATAATGGCGGCTCGGGCGGAGTTTTGGTGAATGGCCAGAAGGTACCGGAAGCGAAGCTCAAGCATGGCGACACGGTTCAGGTCGGCGAAACGTTGATGCGCTTCATGACGCACCCGGCGGCCGAAGGGGACACCGTTCACGGACTGCGTCGGGCGGCCGCCGACTACGATGCCCGGGCCACCGATCAACTCGCGGAACTGACGGGGCGACAACTTTCGCACTACGAAATTGGCCCGGTCGTCGGGCGCGGTGTCTCGGGCATGATGTTTCGAGCGACTGATACGGAAGACGGAAAGACCGTCGCGCTCAAGGTGATGCAGCCGGCGTTCAGCGAGGACGACGAAGACCGGCAGCGATTCGTTCGCGCCATGAAGACGATGCTACCTCTCAAGCATCCCAACCTCGTAAACGTCTATTCGGCCGGCCGCAGTGGGCCTTACTGCTGGGCAGCGATGGAGTTCGTCGAGGGCGAAAGCCTGACGGAAGTCATCAAGCGGATGGGCATCGCCGGCCGTCTCGACTGGCGTATCGCGTTCCGGGTCGGGCTCAATGTGGCCCGTGGCCTGGCGTATGCCCATGGCCGGGGGGTCATTCACCGCAACGTGACGCCGGCCAACATCATGGTCCGTTCGAGCGACAAGCAGGCCCTGCTCGGCGACCTGATGTTGGCGAAGGCCCTCGAAGGTTCGCTGGCGAAGCAGGTGACCAAGCCGGGCGAAGTGGCCGGCGACGTGAACTACATGTCCCCCGAACGAACCAAGGGCATGTCGGATGAAGTCGACGCCCGATCCGACCTGTTCAGCCTCGGCGCGACGATGTACGCCTTGATGGCCGGCAAGTCGCCGTTCGCCGGGGCCACGCTCGTCGAGACGATCACGAAGGTGCGCACGGTCGAGCCGATCGACCCCTCGAACTTCCAGATGGGCATCCCCAGCGCATTCGAAGGATTGGTGATGAAGATGCTCGCGAAGTCACCAAGCGCCCGCTATCAGACGGCCAATGACGTGGTGACCGAGCTCGAACGCATCGGGCGGTTCAACGGCGAGGCAGTGTGAAGCCGGGCGAACGCCCTCGAATCGCTCGGGGTGGGGCCTACGACAGCCCGTTGCGCTTCATCGCTTCGGAGATGATCGTTCGCACCAGATCGGCGTGTGATGAGCCGTTGAACTTGGCGATCAGGATCAGGTCGCCGGTGTCGGGGTTCAGGCCGGGGAGCGGGTTCGCTTCGAGGAAGTAGGGCACGCCATCGCGGACGCGGAAGTCGATCCGAGCCACGTCGCGGCAGCCGAGGATGTCGTAGGCGGATAGCGCCGCCAGTTCGATTGCTTCGATCGTCTCGTTCGGCAACTTGGGCGGGCTCTCGTAGGCGACGCGCGCCTCCCAGTCGCGCTTCACTTCGAGCGAGTAGACGAATCGATCGGTCGTGTCTTTCGGAACGATGCGCATCGAGCCCAGCACGCGTGGCGACTCGTTGCCGACGACGCCGACCGTCACTTCGTCGCCCGAAATGAACTCTTCGAGCAAAATGCCTTGAGTGTAGTCGTTCCAGAGCGAGACGACCGTCGGGCCAACGTCTTCAAGTTTTTCGATCAGGCACTTCGAGCGAATGCCCTTGCTCGACCCTTCGCAAACGGGCTTGGCGATGAGCGGGACGGACATCCCGGTCTCGGTCACCATGCCGGGAAACTCGGCGAAGTCGCCGTCGTACCCGCCTTCGGGAAACGTGATCAGAATTCCGAGCGGAACGAGAACTTCGGCATCCTGCACGGTCCGCCGACACATGTCCTTGTCGAGCGAGATGGCGAGCGTGAGGACATCGGACCCGGTGTGTGGGATGCCGAGCATCTCGCACACGGCCGGGACGCGCGCCTCGCGGCTGC
>JANLUE010000343.1:0-5239 GCA_031363325.1 Gemmataceae bacterium | reverse complement strand
GGAGCTCGAGAAGCACTTGCTCGTAAGATGGCCCAATCACGCGCTCCCTCGCGACGGACAACCGTGTCAGCTGCAAGCGTTATGCGGATTTCCCCACCCGGCGTCCAGGGGCGCTAAACAAGTACGGACTACGAAGCAGCTTTTCGCGTGCAACCGCCGGTGCTAGATGAGGCATTAGCATACGGTTTCTGTCTCATGAAACTCGGCAAGCTTGATGATGCATTCAACTCGTTCAAGTCGCTGTCCGAGAATAATCCCAAAGACCCTCGTTGTCGCATTGGACTGGCTTATTGCAGCTATCACCTTGACAAGCCCCGAGGCGCGATTCAGTACTACCTGGATGCAAAAAAGATTGACGCATCTGACTGGTATGTGATTGCGGCGTCATGTCAACTGCCGCTGGACGGAATTCAGGCCGATCCTCGGTCGCGCGTCGCTGCGGTTACCAATATAATCAATTCTTGGCCGGGCGACATAGTTTGGTACCCAATGACGATTGATGATCTATATCTGGCTCGTGGCCAATCTCGAGCCGAGCGATCGCGCTATGCCGAGGCGCGCACTGATTTGTTGTTGGCTGCGTCACTCAACAAGGAAGCAAGGCATCAATCTGTCTGCTATTACGAGCAAGTGCATTGTCTATTGCGATGCGGCAATTATAAGCTTGCTCAGTTCACCGCGTCCGTTGCAATCAAGGCGCTCGAGAGCTCAAGAACTGATCGGTATGTGAATGAACATGTTTCACAGCTCAGCCTAATCAACCGTGTGATGGCGGGCGAGTTGTGGACTGCAGCGAAAATCGCCGTTGAGAATTCCGAGAAACAAGATGCCACTATCGACAGTTTCCAGCAAGCAATTCAATATCTTATTCTTGCTGGAAAGCACGAAGCGGCGCGCAAGCTGATCGACAAAGTGGAAGTCCAGTTCGGAAAGGAGTTTGAGAGCATCGCGATATGTAAGGCGTATCTGCTAAGCGCAAGCACTGAAGAGAAGATTCGCGACGGTAAATTGGCGATGCAGCTCACGAACGCGTTTGAGACTGAGTACGTTGATAACGCGCGAATGTTAATGGTCCGCGCCATTGCTTTGGCGGAAGCTTCCAAGTTTGATCAAGCGATAAAAGTTGGATCACGGGCAGCTGGACTATTGGAGGAGAAATGCCCGTGCAGAGAAGAGTACGAGCGAAGGGTTCGATTGTTCAAGACTGGAAAGCCATTTCGGGTAGACATTGACCGTCCGGATCTGGACTTAATCGGTCCGCCGTAATGGATCGAACCTTCCTGTGCAATTATTCCGCGCCGCGACAGCTGACTGGCGGCATCGCATCAACGAAGCCTGATGTGTTGCGATCGGCTGATGCATGGTGGAAGAATGGTTTGCTCGGCGCGGAACGCTGCCTGGGAGGTGACTCGAAGATTGCGTTTTCAACGACCTACTTCACGCCGCTCGGCGATACTGCTTGATCAGCCCACCGAGTTTCTCAGTGCACTCGACCTTGCCGCCCGGAAAGGCCAGCGTCACCGGGCGATCGCCGGCGGCGTCGGGTAGCGTTTGATTGTCCAGGCCCTGATGCGGGCGTTCGGCGAGATGGGGATTTTCCGTATTCGGGTTGACAAATGTTCACATGTTCAGTATACTTCACTTGAAAGAGTTTCGGTCGGTAAGATTGCGCGCCGACCGGGCCGGTGATCGAGAGGGGTGCGACAAAATGACACGAATTGCTACAAAAAACAAAAGAAGTTTAGATTCGGCGGGGCCGGCGGCCGGAAGGGCCTGTCCCAAATTGTCCACGATTGTCCCAAAAAACAAAAGAAGTTTAGTTTTTCGGTGGCTGGCGGCGGCTCGACTCGATCATCGCCTTAACTGAGCCGACGGGTACAACAACTGGCGCTCAAAGATGACCGAGTCGCGGCCCGACGGGTCGGTGCGGGTCGTCTACACGAACTACGTCGGCCAGCCCCTCCTGGCCGTGCATCAGGAGGGCGGGTCGAACTGGGCCACGTTCTTCAAGTACGACGGCAGCACGGGCCGGCTCACGCAGGTGGCCGCGCCGTCGGCGATCAGCAGCTACGACGAGTCCTATGCCGACCTGCTCAACAACCAGTCGGGCAACTACCAGTATATGCGCGACAGCCAGGGCGTGGTCGGCAACCTAACCTATTACTCCTCGACGACGGCCACTTCCAGCACGGCCGGCGGGGTCATCGGCTACCTGAACCAGAACTCGCTGCAGCGTGGCGAGACGGGCACGTCAGTGTTGCAGGGGACGACCGATTACATCAGCCGCACGGGCGGGTCGATCACGATCTACCCGGTGGCCGACACGACGGTGTACCGAAACACGGGCGGGAGCGGCGGGCAGACGACGAGCTACGCCTGGACCTGGAACTCGGGGACGACGCAGCCGGCCTCGGTGGCGGTGACGCATCCGACCGTGACGACGGCCCAGAACGGGCCGAACTCGGCAACGACGGACACGGTGTACTTCGACAGTTTCGGGCGCGTGCAATGGATCAAGGACGCGGCTGGGTTCATCACGTACATCGAGACCGACAACGCGACCGGTGCGGTGACCAAGACGATCGGCGATGTCGATACGACGCAGACCGGGACGTTCACGAACCTACCGAGCGGCTGGAGCACGCCCTCGGGCGGCGGCCTGCACCAGACGACCACGTACGAGGTCGATCACCTGGGTCGGACGACGAAGTTGACCGACCCGAACGGGAACATCACGTACACGGTGTTCCTGGATTCGGCGCACGAAGTTCGTGTCTATCCGGGCTGGGATACGGGGACGAGCGCGCCTACCGGTCCGACGCAGGTCTACCGCGAGGATCGGGCGCGGGGCTATAGCGAATCATTCACGATGACGGCGACGCCGACGACGAGCGGCGGCCGGCCGACCGGGGCCGAGAGCGTCTCCGGTGTGCAGACGTTGAGCCGGTCGGTGCTGAACGACGCCGGCCAGGCGATCTACTCGGACCAGTACATCAGCCTGTCGGGCACGAGTTACAGCGCCAGCTCGGTGACGCTGGGTTCGAGCGGCACGAACTACAACCGCACGCAACAGGATTACGACAAATTGGGCCGGCCCAATCGGACGCTAACGCCGACGAACACGATCTACCGGACGGAGACGGACGGCCAAGGGCGGGTGACGAGCACTTGGGTCGGCACGGACGACACGCCGACGACGGGCTCCTGGAGCGTGACGAACACGGCCGGCACGGACATGGTGAAGCTGACCGAGAATCAGTACGACTCGGGCGGGGTCGGCGACAACCTGCTGACGCGGGCCACGCAGTTCCCCGGCGGCGGGGCGGCCGACCGCAAGATCGAGATGGCCTACGACTGGCGGAATCGGCTCGTGGCCACGAAGGCGGGCGTCGAAGCGAGCGAATCGACCTCGCTGAATCGGCCGATCAGCTACGTCGAATACGACAACCTGTCGGAGCCGATCGTCAGCGAAATGTACGACGGGGACGGCCTTGCGATCACGACCGACGCCGGAAACGATGGCGTGCCGGATCGACCAAGTTCTGGGAGCTTGCGAGCCAAGTCCACGAGCGACTTCGACGAGTTGGGACGAGTGTACTTGTCGAAGTCCTTCAGCGTCGATCCATCGAGCGGCTCGGTGTCGAGCAACTCGCTGGCGACGAACGTCTGGCGTGACTTGCGTGGCCTGACCATCAAGATGAGCAGTCCTGGCGGCATCGTCTCGAAGATGGCCTACAACGGCCTCGGCTGGACCACGGCCAGTTACCTGACTGACGGCGGTGGGGACTCGGCCTGGACGGATGCAGACGACGTCACGAGCGACAACGTTCTGAGTCAGGTCGAGCCGAGTTACGACAGCGGCGGCCGCACCTTGATGGTTACCTCGAAAGAACGCTTCCACGACGAGACGGGAACCGGCGCACTCGGTACGCCTTCGACCGGTGTCAAGGCTCGCGTGAGTTACGGCACGAATTATTACGACAAAGCCAACCGCGTCACGTCCAGCGTCGATGTCGGCACCAACGGTGGCACTGCGTACACGCGGCCCGGCTCGGTGCCGAGCCGGAGCGACACCGTTCTCGTTACGGACTTTGGTTACAACGCGGCGGGCTGGACCGAGACCGTGACGGACCCGCGCGCCCTGGTCGGCAAGACCTATTACGATCTCGCCGGGCGAACCACGAAGACGATCGAGAATTACGTTGATGGAACAGTTGGAGACGACAACGATAAGACGGTCGAGTACACCTACAACGGCCTCAACCAGATGTTGACGCTCAAGGCCCAACTCACGGGCGGCGGCTACCAGGAAACGGCGTGGGTGTACGGCATTACGTCGCCCGTTGTGTCGAATGACATTCTCAAAGAGATGCGCTACCCGGACACCTCAACGGGCGCGGCCAGTTCGTCGGAGAAGGACGCCTTCACCTACAACCAGCTCGGCCAGGTGCTGACCAAGACCGATCGCGACGGCTCGGTCCACACCTTCACATACGATGTGCTCGGCCGGGTCACGGTCGATGCGGTGACGACCCTGGGAAGTGGGGTTGACGGGACGGTCCGGCGCGTGGAGATTGAATACGACAGTCAAGGGAACGCCTACCGGGTGACCACCTACGACGCCTCGTCGGCGGGCAACGTCGTGAACCAGGTGCAGCGCGAGTACAACGGGCTCGGGCAACTGACCAAGGAGTACCAGGCGGTCTCCGGGTCGGTCAACACCGGCACGTCCCCGAACGTCCAGTACGCCTATTCGTTCGCGCCGAGCGGATCGACCAATCACAGTCGCTTGACGACGCTTACCTATCCAAATGGTCGAGCGCTGACGTACAACTATTCCACTGGCCTGAACGATAACATCTCTCGCCTGTCAAGCATCAGCGACGGCGGCACGACGCTCGAAAGCTACGAGTATTTGGGGCTGGACACTGTCGTGAAGCGCGGCCACTCGCAGTCCGGCGTGGACTTGACCTACATCAAGTTCACGGGCGAGAGCGACGGCGACGCAGGAGACAAATACATCGGACTTGACCGGTTCGGCCAGGCAGCCGATCAACGCTGGACGACGAGCACTCCGACGGCCAAGGATCGATTCTATTACGGCTACGACCGCGACTCGAACCGCCTGTACAAGGAAAATGCGCTCAGTTCGGCCGATAGCGAACTATATGCGTACGACAACTTGAATCAGATCACGAGCATGCAACGCGGCACGCTGAACGGCACCAAGACGGGCCTG
>JANLUE010000329.1:0-5349 GCA_031363325.1 Gemmataceae bacterium | reverse complement strand
GGGCTGCGCGACGTTTTTTGGCCCGGTCAGGGCCGCTGGTATCGCCGCGTCACCCGCGCCCAATGGCTCTCACCTCAACCGAGCCTCGCCTGACCCCAAACCGACCTTGCTCACGACCGCCCTTTTGTCGGAGGCGTCCAGCGTGGGACATTCCGGCCGATATTCTGCAATTGGCGTTTGACAAATTGAAAGACGAGTTGGCCGTCGCACCCTCGACGCGATTGATCAAATGCAAGGCTCCTTGGGGTGAGCGCCTCAAACTGTACTCTCCGCGAATCGTGAGCCCAACGGACCCCGATACCGCGCACATTTTCACGTTCCACTTCCTTTATGGCGAAGACGAAGCTTCGCTCATCTTGGCCGACTGCGGTTACGCGTGCGTCTCACGCCCGAAGCCCCCGCCGCCAAGTGTTTGATTGTGAAAACGGCAACGTGACGCGTTCGGCTTCGCAAAGCCTCCGCCTCGCGGCTAACAGTCATCCCGCGGCTTCGGCCGCGAACGGATTGTACTCCAGGTAGTACAGGTGCCGGTACAACTCGTTGTCCGAGATCAGGTCGCGATGCTCGCCGGCGGCGGCGACTTTGCCTTCGTGCAAGAGCACGATCTTGTCGCACTCGCGAAGCGTCGACACCCGGTGCGGCAAGTAGATCACGGTTTTGCCGGGCAGGACGCGATCGAGCGTGTCGTCGACCAGGTCCTTCGTGTCCTCGTCGAGCGAGTCGGCCGGCTCCTCGATCACATAGACGCTCGGGTCGCGCAGGATCGCTCGCGCCAGGGCGATGCGGAACTGTTGACCCGCCGTGAGCGAATGGCCCAGGTCGCCGATCGGCGTTTCATATCCGTAGGGCAAGCGTTGAATGAACTGATGGGCGTGCGCCAGTTTGGCCGCTTCGATGATCTGCGGCAGCGTGAAGCTCGGGTCGCCGCAGCCGATGTTGTTCGACACCGTGTCGTTGAACACGAGGCTGTTCTGAAGCACCATGCCGACCTGGGCCCGCAGTGAATCCTGTGTCACCCACTTCACGTTTCGGCCATCGATCTTGATCTCGCCCTCGGTCGGGTCGAGGAACCGGGGGACGAGTGAAACGAGCGCCAGCGTCTCGTCCGAATCGGCCCCGACGACGCCAACCCGTTGACCCGCCTTCACCTTGAAACTCGCTCGATTCAAGAGGAGTCGGCCGGTACCGGGTTCGCGCACGGTGACGTCGGCGAACTCGATGCCGCGCGTGACCCCCGGCAGGAAGTCGGCGTCCGGGAACTGGGCCACGTCGCCGCGACGATCGAGGAAGTCGTAGATCTCGGCCGCGCCATCGCGGCCGTGCCGCATCACGCGTCTACCGGCCAGACGACCTCGGACCGGGAAGTACATGCTCAGGAAGGCGACCATCAACACCGCGAGGCCGGCCACGCTCAATCCTTCGTGCAACACGACCATGCCGGCCAGGAAGAGCAAGGCGAGCGCGGCCATCCCGGAGAAGGCGAGCAACAACGGCCGAGCGAACGCGTCGCCCCGGCTCCGTCGCAAGTGGGCGGTCCCGTAGTCGGCGAGCTGACGTTCGACACGCGTTTGGTTGAACAGTTCCATCAAGTACGACTTCACGAGCCGCATGTGACGGAGGCTTTCGAGCAACAGTTCCAGTCGATTCGCCGCGACGCGCGAGGCGAGTCGACCTTGGCGCTTGAACGCCCCGGACATCTGGCCGGCCACCGACCAAACAACGAGGGCGAGTAACACGAACGCCAGCGCCAGCCAGAAGTGTGTGAGCAAGGCGACCGCGAAGAGCAAGACGAACAGCGTTCCGCTTCGCCAGGTGTGCGTCAGATCGTATTCGAGCGAATCGTGAACCGCCTGAGCCTGACGCGTGAACAACAGCCCCGCCTCGTCGACCGCTCCGCTGCTGATGGTCATCGCACCTTGCCGGGCCGTGTGATGGTACAGCGATCGGCGAACGCGCGTGACCGCCTCGAGCGCGGCCCGTGAGCCCGCTTCGTTCATGAGCACCAGGAATGCCCCACGCAAGAACACGATCGACAGTCCGACGATCAAGAGCCCCGTGAGATAAGCGCGATTCGCATCCTTGCCATTCCACGTCCAGCCCGCGATCGAGGCGAACGTCCCCGTGACGTAACCGACCGGATTGTTCCGGTGCCGAACCACCAGGCCCAATACGCCCATCGAGCGTCGGCCATCGTCGCCGGGGTCGTACGCTTGCGTGGCGTCGAACGCGGGTTGATATCGGTCGGCCGCACTCGAATTGACGCGGCGATTCAGCGTGTGCCACACGAACGCCCGCCAGCGCCATTCGTGCTCGGCGGACGCGGCCAGGTACGGATCGCCGGCGATTCCACGAGTCGCCGCCCAGGTTCGCAGAGCGTCGCCGGTCGTTGTCGAGGGAAGCGGCGCGGCCGGGAAGCCTTCGCGGCCCACGAGGGAGTTCGTCGATGCGGGCAACGCGTCCGCGTTGGCGAAGCCCGTGTGCCGGATCGCGGCGGCGCGATCGTCCTCGGACAGCGTCGCCCAATCGTGGACGAACGCTTCTTGATCGCGGACCGTGAGTTGCGCGAAGGTCGGCACGCGACCACGCGTCACGAGCAAATCGACGAACAGCCCCAGAACCAACACGAGGATCGTGTAGAGTACGGCCGTCGCCGCCCCCGCGAGGCGCGCGGTCCACGTGGCCGGTCGGGCATACCTCAGCAGAGCGGACGCGCGCGAGAAGGGGCTGACCATGATCACCTCGGACGGGAGCGGGCCATCTTTAGCTTAACTGATGGTAAGCTCGATCTGGGGTCGGCCAATTGCGAATTTCGACGAGATTGGCCGGTTCTGACGGATGTGCCGAGTCTGCGGGGCACCGGTCATGGCACGTCGAGCGAATCCGCCACGGTTCGCTGGGAGGTGCTCAACGCGTAGTCTGGAAGCGCCGCCGGCTGAACCCAACGGGACTCCGCCCAATGGCCCGTTTTGGAAGTCGAGCGGCGACACTTCACTTCGAAACAACTCATCGACATACGAAACCGCGTGACCGCGTAACGAACGACCCGAGCCATCGAACGCGGTTCGCCCGACAGCCCGAGTTCGTCGATCATGCGCCGCGCGCCGGATTCGCCTGATTCGCCAGCGCCAAGCTCCGTGGTTGGAAACTCCCACATGTTCGCCCAGCGCCCGCCGGCCGGCCGCCGCACGATCAACACATGGCCGCGATGTTTGGCGACGAGGCAAACTTCTCGCACCTCGACAGTTTCTGGCGGACGCGGCCGACTGGGGATCTTCGACTGCAAGCCGCGTTCTCGGGCCAAACATTCGCCGCGCAAGGGACATCGTTCGCAGTTGGGCCGGGCGATCGTACACACCGTCGCGCCGAGTTCCATCAGCGCCTGATTGAAGTCGCCGACACGCTTACGTGGCAGGATCGCCTCGGCCGTCGTCCAAAGCCATTTCTGCATGGCGGTTGACTTTGGGTCGCCACGCCGCGCGTACAGCCGACACAAGACGCGCTTCGTGTTCGCCTCGATGATGGGCAAACGTCGGTCGAACGCCTGCGAGAGAACGGCCCCCGCGATGTACCGCCCCACGCCCGGGAGTTCCAACCACACGGCCGGGTCGTCCGGCAACGCTCCGCCATGCTCATTAACCAAGATTCGGGCCGCCCGATGGAGGTTCCGCGCCCGGCTGTAGTAGCCGAGCCCTTGCCACGCCTTCAGAACATCGTGTTCGCTCGCGTCGGCCAGTGCTTGTAGATTTGGGAACTGGTGCAGGAATTGATCGAACCGTGGCACGATGGCGGCCACGGTCGTTTGTTGAAGCATCACCTCGCTGACCCAAATGCGATACGGGTCGCGGTCGGCCCGCCACGGCAATGGCCGAGCGTTCCGGTCGAACCAGGCGAGCAAACGTCGTCGAGCCCCGGCCGAGAGTTGATCCGGCATTTGGATAGGCTCCGGGCCGACACCATTGAGGCCTTGGTTTGAAGTTCCAGTCGAAATCGGGCTGAACACCAACTCACTTCCGCAGACGTAATTCGTACCGATAATGGACCGTCGTCGCCTTGCCGCTGAGTTCGGCCGTCATGCCGTCGAGCTTGTAGTCGAAGCGCTTGCCGACGACCGGGTCGAGGCCGATCGGCACGCTCAGGTCGGTCAGGCTCGCCGGGAGTTTTCCATTTTTCGCCGCGTCGAGACGGATCGCTTCGACGATTCGCAAGAGGGCGAGCCTCTGTTCGGTCCGCACCTGGGCGGCCAGGACTTTCGGCAACAACAGGATCAAAGCCTGGGCTGCCTTCTCTTCGATGTCGCCGGCCGGGGCGCTCACGGTCGCGAGGCCGGCTTCCGCCTCCCAGTAGGGCAAAGTCGCCCACTTCAAGCGCTCGTCGCGGGCGAGTTGATACTTCACGAGCAACCGGTAGAAGATCACTTGCTCCGGCGGATAGGACGGAACTTTGTCGGCCGGGTACCCTTGTTCGACCAGGGATTTGCGGGCCATTTCAAGCCACGCCCCGTCCTTCACTCGAGCCTGCGCCCATTCGCCGGTCGCTTTGCGTTCCTCCGGGGTCAACTCCGAAATCGCGGCGAGATCACTCGCTTTGGCCATCGCGATGGCCGTCTCTTCCGGGAGCCACGGTCGCTTGTCGGTCAGTTTGCCAAGGCCCGATTCGAGTAAGATTCGTTCGGTCGAGAGGCTGCGACGAATGTCGATGAGCGGACTCGGTAATTGGCTGATGGCCCAATACAAGTTCGGCGCGTCGGGCTGTTGAATCAGTTCCTCGAGTCGGTTGAGCCCGCCCTGTGCGATCGCCACGCCGACCAGCCCGGCGATGAGGGTCGGATGTTCGCCGCAATGGCGGGCGAGGCCGAAGATCGTCTTCAGCGAATGAATCGCCCCGGCGTAATCGCGATCGACGATTTGCCCGCGGCAGCGAACGTGCAAGGCGTTCGCGAGCATGCGCATCTGCTGGATTTCCGGGATCAGCAGATTGAAGCCGTTCTCCCGGAGTTGCGGGAGCAAGTTCCAGTCGCAAATTTCGAGTCGGGCGGCGTGATCGGCCTGCTTGAGCGCGTGCCCTCCATACCCCTTCAGCGAGTTCGGCTTGATGTCGGCGAGGCTGCAACTCAGCAACCGCTCGCGATCGTCGACCGACTCCTTCTTGAAGAAGAAGTTGTTTTGCTCGGCAAAGCATTTCAGGTACGCGGGGATCGCATTGCCGGGGTTCAACTCGGACGCCTCCGGCAGAAGTTGATACTTCAGCGCCGGCACGGGAGCACCGACCGGTTGCAGATCCAGCAGAACGTGCTGCGTTTTTCCCGTCGTGGGGTTTGGCGCACCGAGACACGGCACGGTGACGATCAAC
>JANLUE010000284.1:0-1293 GCA_031363325.1 Gemmataceae bacterium | reverse complement strand
TCGCGACCGCGTACTCGAACTGACTGACGAGTTGTGTGAGCGCGTTCGCTCGGCCGGGGCCGAGGTGTTCAGCAGTCGCGCGTCGGCCGAGAAGTCCGGCATCGTCTCGATTCTGACGTCCGGCCGCGACCCGAAGGAACTGATGCGCCGGTGTCGGGAGGCGGGCGTAATCGTGAATGTGCGCGGCGGCCGCTTGCGGGTGAGCCCGCACGCCTATAACACGGTCGGGGAACTCGAACGATTCGTGGAAGCGATCCGAGCTTGAGGGGACCATGGGCCAACTGAGTTCGCGGCGGGCCGTCTACACCGGCGTATTCGACCCGGTCCATCAAGGCCACCTGGACATCATCCAGCGGTCGTGCAAGATCGTCGACGAACTGATCGTCGGGGTCGGCATCAACCCGGAGAAGCTACCGTTCTTCTCGATCGAGGAACGGGTCGGCCTAATCGAACAGGTGACGGCACCATTCCCGAACGTGACGGTCCGACCCTTCACGGGTTTGGCCGTCCAGTTCCTGCGCGCGGCCGGTGCCCGGATCATGGTTCGCGGCCTCCGCACGTTGAGCGACATGGAATACGAGTTCTCCATGTCCTTGATGAACCTGCACCTCGATTCGGAGATCGAAACCGTCTTCCTGATGGCGAAGGAAGAATTCTCCCACGTCTCGAGTTCGCTCCTGCGTCAAATCGCCACGCTCGGCGGCGACCTGTCGAAGTTCCTGCCCCCCGAAGTCAACGTCGCCCTGGTGAACCGCGCCCGAGAACTTCGGCCGGGCACCTGATCAACGACGCCATTCTCTGATTGCTTTCAATGCACCAACGAAATCGGTCGGCAAGGGGGCTTCGAACTCCATCCAGCGTTCGAGGCGCGGGTGGCGAAATCGCAAGTGGTACGCGTGCAACGCCTGGCGACTCAGCAGGACGACATCGTCTTCGCCGCCGGGCATTTTGCCGTTCAAGTCGGACAGTTTGAGTTGATCGCGGCCGCCGTACAGTTTATCCGCGAGGACCGGCGCTCCGACGCTCGCGAGATGCACGCGAATCTGGTGCGTCCGCCCGGTCCGCGGTTGGGCCTTCACGAACGCGTAGCCCCGGAAGCGTTCGACCACCTCGTAAAAAGTGCAGGCGTCTTTTGCGTCCGGATCGTCGGGGTCGTTCGTCACGCACATCTTGGTCCGGTCCGAACCGTGGTGCTTGATCCGCCCCTCGACGTAGTCGCTATCCCGATCGGGCGCGCCGGCCGTGATCGTCGCGTATTCCTTGAAGATCTTGCGCCCCTCGAACATCGCCGCC
>JANLUE010000271.1:0-4511 GCA_031363325.1 Gemmataceae bacterium | reverse complement strand
GCCGTGAAGAAATACGCCCCCGGTACGCCGTGATTCACGCCTTCGCCGTAGGCCCCGTCGGTGATCAGCGACTGGCCCCAACGATCGAAATGATGCCCCCAGGTGTTCACGAAGCCACGCACAAACACATCCAAATCCATTGATTCGGGCCGGAACCGCCAGATGCCGCCGCCGTTCAGTCGCTTCACGCCGTGCGGCGTCTCGATGTGCGAGTGGATGTAAATCGATTGATTCATGAACAGGGCGGCATCGGGGCCCCAGCGGAACGTGTGCAGAATATGGTGCGTGTCCTCAGTCCCGAAGCCGGACAACACGACGCGGGTGCGGTCGGCCTTCTCGCCGGGCTTGCTGGCGCTCAGGTGGACGAGCTCCGTGCTATTGGCGACGTAGGCCCCGCCGTCGCCCGGCTCGACGCCGGTCGGGATCAGCAGGCCATCGGCGAAGATCGTGACCTTGTCGGCCCGGCCGACGCCCTTGGTGTCTTCGAGAACGACGATCTTGTCGTTCGCCTTCTGGCCGGGCTTGATCTGCGGGTAGATTTCGCTGGACGCGACCCAGAGCCGACCCTGGGCGTCGAAGTTCATTTGGATCGGCTTGGCAAGCAGCGGGTCGGCCGCGTAGAGGTTGACCTCGAACCCCGGCGCGACGATGAAGCTCTTGCGCTCGATCTCCGGGTCGGCGTCCGGCACGGTGGCGTTCGCCTGGGCGAAGAGGGCGGCCGGCGTCGCGAGGACGCAACACAAAATCCAGATATGTCGATTCATGGGAGAGTTGATGAGGGGTTCGTGGGTGCGTTCTGAAGTGAACGCAACTGGGACTCTAACTCGGCGACGCGGGCTTCCGCTGCTCGCCGCGCTTCCATTTCGCGGTCGATTCGATCCTCCGCGAGCATTCGGAGCTCGCGTTCGGCTTCGAGCCGGCCCGCCGTGAATTCCAGCGTCAGCGCATTCTCGACCGGATCGCCGAGCACGGCCAGTGTGGTCGGATGAATACATCGCACTCGCTGGTCAACGATGCTGAGGTAGACTCCAACCGCCTCCAGCCAAAGCCAGCCATTGTCATTGGGTGCGAGGGGTCGCCAACTATTTCCGCGAAGCACGCGGGCGACCAATCGCGGCGGATCGTCGTGCTTCTCACGATCGACAATCGCGTAGCACCCAACTCGACATCGAAGGTAGTCTTCGACTTTAGTGACGGTATCGTTGGCGCGATAAGTTGGAGAGACCACTTCGACGATGAGGGATGGTCGACATTTCTGCTCGACGACGTTAAAGCTCGTCCAAGTCTTGCGTTCTTCTCGAACTCCAAGGAGTACCATCAAGTCCGGCGAATGGTGCCTCATACCGGGAGGATCTCCTCCCCAATCGATCATGGTGTCCGACAAGACCAGCGACCCAGGTACATTCGCCAAACGCGTCCGGAAAATGTTGGCGAGATAATCGCGCTCCAAATCGTGCTTACTGGAGATCATTGCAACATCTCCGACCTGGGGGTGCAGCAAGTCGTCAAGGGTCAATGGGACTCGGTCGATCGTGGTCGTACCATCTGGAAGTGACCGATAGACATCCCGATATCCGAAACGACGAATGCGGTCGTCGTCGGTCAAACTGGATGGAGTTGGGCTGGCGAAATCAATCGGTACCGTCGTCACAGGCAAAGCATTCATTGTCGGCCTCGATTCTTCCTCAATCATATCGCAACCAGCACGCTCATTCGGTGCCGACACTGCCAATTGGCACTACTTCTTCAATCGCTTCGCGATTTCCGCCTCGGCGGCCGCGACTAGGGGGTCGAATTCGACGATCTCTTTCGCGTTGCGGCCTTGTTCGTGTTTGCGGAAGCCGAACAGGTACGTTTCGTTTTGCGGCCGCCAGCGGTGGAAGTACAGTTCGTTCTTCGCTTGAATCGCTTGCCGAACCGGGTCGAGCGCGTCCGTGTACGCCCCCTCGGTCGGCAGGCCGAGCGCTTCGGCGAACGCGGTCGTCGTCTGACGATAGCCTTGTTCCGTGAAGTGGACGCCGTTGTCGGTCAGGCCGGTCAGCGGGCGTTTGCCTTCGCCGAGCGCCGAGAACAGGTCCGCGAAGGCGAGCATTCGGTCGTCGGCGATGGTACGGATCGCGTCGCGGTATTTGCCGAGTCGTTCGTTCTGGGCGTTCGGATCGGGTAAAGGCGGGCCCTTCTTTTCCTGGGGCGGCGGCGACATCAAGATCGTTCGCGCCTTCGCCGGCGCCAATTCGTCGAGGAGCTTTGCATAACCTTTCTTGAACTTGTCGAGCCCCGGGTCGCCTTCGTACGCTTCGTTCGCCCCGTAGCAAATCAGGATCACGGTCGGCTTCTCGGCGAGCGCGAGTTCGACCAGGCGCTTGCGGCCGATGTCGGGCTTGTCGAGATCGAACGCCCGCCGGGCTTCGCCGAAGACGTTGTCGCCGCTCCAGGCCAGATTGCGGACCGTGATGCCGGGGAATCGCGCCGTGAGCATCGTTTCCCAGTGGCCGTACCGTTGTTCGCGCTCGATCAGCGTGCTGCCGATCAGGACGATCCGGTCGATCGGTTTGAATTCGATTGGTGCGGCCGAGGCCGAGCCAGCGACGATGAACAATGCAAGGCAGAAGAGTTGGCGCAAGGGAAGCTCCGCGGCGGGATGAACTCAAGATAACCGGCCCGGTCGCGAAGGGAAGGCGCTTTGTCGTTGCGTTTGGCCTCTGGGCGGGGTACTATTTCAACACCCGCCACACTCTCCCGTCCGGACTCGGCTCATGCCATCGACCTTCGCGCACCCGGTCGTCTCGCGCCGCACCATGATCCAGGCCGGCGGTGTCTCGTTGCTCGGCCTCGGTTCGGGTGAGCTTTCCGCCTTGCGCGCCGAGTCATCATCGAAGCATACGGCCCGATCGGTCATTTACATTTTTCTGTCGGGCGGCCTCGCCCAGCATGATAGTTTCGACCCGAAGCCCGACGCCCCCGAGAACATTCGCGGCGAGTTCAAGCCGATCGCGACGCGAACGCCGGGCCTGCGAATCTGCGAGCACTTGCCGAAGCTGGCCGAACGATCGGAACGCTGGGCGTTGATTCGTTCGTTGACGCATCCGACCAACGACCACTCGGCCGGCCACCTGTTCATGCTCACCGGCCGAAGCTCCGTGCCGCCGGGGTTCAACCCGAACGCGCCGAAGGACACCGATTGGCCGTCGATCGCGGCCGTCGCCGGCGCGGTGACTTCCGTGCGGAACAACTTGCCGCCGGCCGTCGTGTTGCCGGATCGAATCGTCCACAATAGCGGTCGCGTCATTCCCGGTCAGTTCGGCGGGGTCATGGGCCGCAACCGCGACCCGTGGTTCCTCGAAGCCTCGCGCTTCGAGCCGCGTGCGTACGGCGCCTACCCCCAGTACGAATTCGACCATCAACAACGGCCGTTCAAGCCGTTGCGACCCGGCTTCGAATTGCCCGACCTATCGCTGCCGCAAGGTGTCGATCCCACACGACTGTCGTCGCGGCTCGACGTCTTGAAGCGAATCGACGAACAGCGTGCGAGCCTGGATCGGCACGCCGCTCGATCGACCATGGATCGGCAGCGTCAGGCGGCCACTTCGCTCTTGGTGGATCCGCGCGTTCGACAAGCGTTCGACATTCGCCATCAGCCGGACAAGGAACTCGATCGCTACGGCCGACATGCGTTCGGCTGGTCGCTACTCATGGCGGCACGATTGGTCGAAGCCGGAGTGAATCTGGTGCAAGTGAATCTGGGCAACAACGAAACGTGGGACACGCACGGCAACGCCTTCCCGCATCTCAAAGAAAAACTGTTCCCCCCGACCGACCAATCGTTGTGTGCCTTGCTCGACGATCTCGCCGATCGCGGCCTGCTCGATTCGACCTTGATCGTGATGGCCGGCGAGTTCGGCCGCACGCCGAAGATCACGACGTTGCCCGAGCATTACAAGCTTCCGGGTCGGGACCACTGGGGGGCCGTTCAAACGGTGTTTCTGGCCGGTGGCGGCGTGAAAGGCGGAACGGTCATCGGCTCGAGCGACAAGAACGGCGGCTACCCAAACACGGACCCGCAATCGCCCGAAAACCTGGCCGCGACCATCTACTCGGCCCTCGGCATCCCGAAGTCCACGATGTGGCGCGACGCCGAGAGCCGACCGCACCACGTGTATTACGGCGAACCCGTGCGCGGGCTGATGGGGTGAGAAGACGCATTTTCGGCATGCACTTGTCGGATCAATTGACTTCCGTTTTGACGGACGACTAAACCCAATTCGCGGAGAGAACCGGAGTTTTTGCACGGCCTCGCGTTCGCGAGAACGCGTGGACGCCGCAATGGATTTGGGTTTTGGTTCGACGGCCGCGGCAACCGGCCGAAAACGGGTGCCGGAACGTTGGCCGTGCCGGAATCGCCGTCAAGGCGAATGTAACGACGTGCGCCGACACTCGGATGTGAAAATCGTTCCACATTCCGTTGCCTGCGGGTTGCGAAAATCCACGCGCCGCATTATCCCTCGGGTGGG
>JANLUE010000262.1:0-5178 GCA_031363325.1 Gemmataceae bacterium | reverse complement strand
CGTTTGAGTGTCGAGGTCGAAGGACTCCGACAGCGGCTGAAGACTGCGAAGGACTTGGAAAGCGGCAAGACCGAACTCGAGCTTGAACGCGGTCGCTTGCTGACGCGGCTTCGGCAAGATTACCACGAACAAAGTGATCGCATCAAAGCGGCGGTTCTCATCTTCGGCGAAATCTCCGAAGCCCTCTACGAGAGCCCCGGGAGTCTGACGATCAGCCCGGAATCAAATGGCCCAAAGTTCGACGTGAACATTCATGCGGCGAAAAGTAAGGGGATTAGCAACATGCAAACCTTCTGTTTCGACTTGATGATTGCACGGCTGTGTGCCGAACGCGGGATCGGTCCGGGTTTCCTTGTTCACGACAGCCATTTGTTCGATGGCGTCGATGAACGGCAAATCGCCAAGGCACTTGTCATTGGGGCGGAAACCGCCAAGCGAATTGGTTGGCAGTACATTGTCACCATGAATTCGGACGCCGTCCCACCGGAGTTTGATCCAACCCCGTTTATCATTCAGCCACGGTTGACGGACGCAACGGAAACCGGCGGGCTTTTCGGCGTGCGCTTTGGGTGACGTGAGTCGTGCTTATGTCAGATAAACTTGTACGAGCTTCTAACGTAGAGCAAAGCCTGGAATCAGGCAGGTTGGCCATTCATGCCGGAGTAGTGTCATGAAGACACAATGGCAGTAACGAGTTACGATTGGTCGCCGCTTGATTTCTCAGGAATCGCGTGCCGCAGATCGCCCACCTCACCACTGCGATGAAAAATTCAATCGCCGTCCTGTCCTCTCCGCTAGTTGATTCACGTCGAAAGGTCGCATAATCCGCTTAATTCCCAGGCTTTCCGGCTCATGCTGGAAAGCCTTTTTCGTTCCCGGACATCGGGCTCGGGGGCGACACTGGCCGTGCGTTGAGGTCACGTCGCAGGTCCCCACCCGAATAAAGTCTCGGGAAACATCATCGAGATGCTCCCCTCTCGGTGAAACTCCAGGTTCGCATCCGACCCGAGAAGCGAACGTTCCCCGGCTCGCTTCTGGCCCGCCGCGAGTACCGGGGCGACGCGGTGGCGTGTTAATAACTCTCCAGGTCGAACCACGAAAGGCGTGGCGCCGGCTCAGTCCAGACGCCGTTCCCCTATCCTGAACAATCATGCGTACCCGCGATCTCCTACTGGCCGGCCTCGCGTCGCTTTGGCGGCAGAAAATGCGGACGACCTTGACCACGCTCGGCGTGACAATCGGGATCGCAACATTGGTCGCGAGTGTGTCGGTCGGGCTCGGCGTGCGGCGCATCATCGAGGACGGCTTCAAGAAGCAACATCGGCTCCGCGAGATCACAATCTACCCGGGGATGGACCGAACTTCCGACGAGTTCGCCGGCATCCCGTCCGACATGTTGCGGGTCGAGGGCGAGATGTCCGCGGAGCGGCGCGAACGGATCATGCGGCGACTCGCCCGCGAATGGCGAATGCGAAACACGCCCCCGGCCGTCAAGCCGCTCTCCGAGGAGCAACTCCGCGAGTTCGCCACCTGGGACAAGGTGATCGCGGTTCGCCCCGGCTTGGTCGAGTCGGCCCGATTCAATTTTCGCGGCCAACTGTTGGGCGGCGACTGCACGGGCCTCACCGCCAACTCGGAGAAACTCACTGGCGTCGTCGAGTTCGGTCGGCTGCCGCGCGAAGGGACGAACGAAGTCCTCGTTCACGAGTATTTGCTGTATCGGTGGAACGCCCGCTCCGATAGCGAAGTCAAGTCCTGTCTCGGCCAGACGATTCGCGTCGAGTTCCCCGGCTCCGAGACGCGTCGGCCCGAGACCCTGCTCTCCGTGTTCGACGCCGACTCGACCAAACTCGCCGAGGAAGAGCTGAAGGCCCTGGCCCGCGTCCGCGAACTCTTGCCCAAAGCGATCGACACGATGGACCTGTTGCCGAACGAGAAGGCGGCCATTCAGCGAGCGCTCGCGCGCAAGCGCAAGGACCCGTCGGCCAAGAAGTACGCGCCGGCCTTCGCCGAGGTCACGATCGTCGGCGTGTTGCGTTCGCCGAACAAGGGGACGGACCCCGCGTTCGAGTTCATCAACGACGAAGTATACGGGGACGTGATGCTCCCCGCGAAACAGGCCGAGGAGTTGTTCGCCCGCGTTCCGTTTCGAGCGGAGTACGGCTTCCAACGGGCGGTGTTGTCGGTCGAGACCGACGACGACCTGAAGCCGGTCTGCGATCGGTTGAAGGCCGACGGGTTCAATTTCTTCGCGATCGGCCTGTACCTTCAAGCGGCTCGCAAGAACGCTTTGCTCATTGGCTTCACCGTGGATTTCGTCGCATTGATCGCATTGGCGGTCGCGTGTCTGGGAATCACCAACACGATGTTTACGGCCGTCCTCGAACGGGTGAAAGAGATCGGCATCATGAAAGCGGTCGGCGCGAAGGATCGACATGTCATGGCGATCTTCCTGATCGAGGGGGCGTTGATCGGCCTCGTTGGTGGTTGGCTCGGCGTGTTGATCGGCTGGGCCGGCTCGTTCCCCGGCGACAACGTCGCGCTGAAACTGATCGCCGAGCAGGAACCGAACATGCCCAAACCCGAGACGGTGTTTCGCTACCCGATCTGGCTCATCTTCGGCGGCCCGGCCCTGGCCGTGTTGTTGACGACCCTCGCCGGCTACCTGCCAGCCCGCCGGGCGGCGCGCGTCGAACCGGTGATCGCGTTGCGGGCGGAATAGCGATCGTCGGCCGCCCCGGGCAAAGTGCGATTGTCGTCGGCGTGCGATTCGGTTCAAACTCCAAGTTTCACGCTGATTTCGGTTAGAATAATCTCGGAGTAACTCTCTGGGGCCACGTCATGGACATCCTGATCCTGTCCGCCGTCCGTACGCCGATCGGCAAGTTTCTCGGCGACCTCGCCGATCTGCCCGCACCGCGCCTCGGAGCCATCGCGCTTCGGGAAGCGATCGTGCGAGCGTCCGTCGAACCGAATCGGGTCGATGAGGTCATCTTCGGCAATGTGATTCAAGCGGGAGTTGGTCAGAACCCGGCCCGTCAGGCGGCGCTGTTCGCGGGCCTCCCCGATTCCATCGCGGCGTACACCGTGAACAAAGTCTGCGGCTCCGGGTTGAAGGCCGTCATGCTCGGCGCCCAGGCGATCAAGGCCGGCGACGCCGAAATTGTCGCGGCCGGCGGCATGGAGAGCATGAGCCGGGCCCCGCATCTCATTGAGGGCACGCGCACCGGCCTCAAGTACGGCGACGGCAAGCTCGTCGATTCGCTGATCCGCGATGGCCTTTGGTGCGCGTTCGAGAACTGGCCAATGGGCGATGCGGCCGAGCACACCGCCAGTTCGTGCGGCATCGGCCGAGTCGAACAGGATCGATTCGCCGTCCAGAGCCACAAGCGCGCGGCCGCCGCCTGGGAGAGCGGAGCGTTCGGCGCGGAAGTCGTTTCCGTCACCGTCGGCTCGGGAGCGAAAGTTCGCACGGTATCGCGCGACGAGGGAATACGCCCGGACAGTTCGCCGGAAGGGCTCGCGAAGCTTCGGCCGGCGTTCAAAACGGATGGGACCGTGACGGCCGGCAACGCGTCGCAACTCAGCGACGGGGCCGCCGCACTCGTGCTCGCCTCGGCCAGGGCGGCCGAACGGCTCACGGCCAGGCCGCTGGCCCGAATCGTCTCGTACGCCACAAGCGGCGTGGCCCCGAAGGACATTTTCATCGCCCCGGTGACGGCAATTCGGATGGCGCTTGAAAAGGCGCGGCTTAGTGTGGCCGACATTGGGTTGTTCGAATTGAACGAGGCGTTCGCTTCGCAGATGCTCGCCTGTGGGCGGGAACTCGGCCTCGACGAAGCGAAGGTCAATGCCCACGGTGGCGGGATCGCGCTGGGCCACCCGATTGGGGCGAGCGGTGCCCGCGTACTCACGACACTCGTTCACGCGCTGACCTTCTACGGCCGGCGCTACGGAGTCGCGAGCCTGTGCCTCGGCGGCGGCAACGCGGTCGCGATGGTCGTCGAGCGGGTTTAACGGACTGACGCCGGGCCGCCCGCCTCGATCACTTACGCTCGAACAACGGGCCCAACTCGATCTTGGCGAGTGGCCGGTCGGTCGCGGGGCCGCCGCTGCCGAACGACACGTGCAGCACGCGGGCGGCGGGTTCGAAGACCATCGCCTGCACGGTGCCCGGGCCCTGGTGCACCGTGCCGAGCGCCTTGTACACGTCGGCCACGCCGAGCTTGCCGTCCGCCCGTTGAACCGCTTCGAGCTTCGGGTACCGGCTGCACTTCTTGGTCACGCTCAGTTCGTCGGTGCGGAAATGGTTCGTGCAGCAACACACGGCGTTCTCGCCGGTTCGCTTGACCACGTTGGCGGGCGTCACCTCGAACACGCAACCGCCCGACTTGTCGCAGACTGTTAGGCAGAACCAGGTCGTCCGCTTGTTGTCCTTGAGCATCTTCTCGGCCTCGGCGACGGTCGAGCATTCCTCCAGAATTTTGCGGAACAAATACATCATTGGCACGCCGCTCAGGTCCTGCTTGCTCGACTTGTCCTTGCTCTCGGTGATCTCGTTGATCGTCAGGCAAAGGCCGGCGTCGTTCGTGCCGGACAGCACGCCGAGGAGGACCGGGAACGTGATCGCCGCGAACGCCCGTTTGCCGGTCGGGCGAACGACGGCGACCAGCGTGAAATCGGACAGGTTCTCGTGCGGCGGCCAATCGAGGTTGCGGCCGAACAAAGGTCCCGCGGTCGCGCTCCGCGATGGTTCGACCACAATCGTCGAGCAACCGCCGAGCTTGGCCAGGTCGGGAATCAGGTTGAGCGCCGTCAGGAGGCGAATATCGACATCGGCCGTCTTGGCGGCGGCGAGCATTTCCTTTTGATTGTTTTCGGGGAAGCTCGTGAACAACGCTCCCGCGAACTTGCGCATCTTCGGGAACGCGTCCGCCCAGCCAACTTTCTCCATGTACGAATCGACCCGCCCGACCAGGGGCACCTTCGCCGGCTTGAGCGCCAACTCGCCGAACTGTTTGCCGATTTCCTCGGGCGTACCTTCGACCATGAGGACCGGCACGCCGTTCACATACTTCAACTCACCCCGCCCGTTCTTTGCTTCGGGGAAGCGCTTCTCGCCGGCGGAGGTCGGCACGGCGAGCAGTGCGAAGATCAAAGCGTGTGCGAATCGCCGCG
>JANLUE010000239.1:0-4473 GCA_031363325.1 Gemmataceae bacterium | reverse complement strand
CGGCTGCGGACGGCCTGCGCCGAACTGACCCGGCGACTCCGGGCGGGCGAGGACGTGTCGGCCAGCGAATTCCTGGGCGGCCTCGACGACGAGTCGGCCGTCGAACTCCTCTACACCGAATGGGCCACGCGCGGCGAACTCGGCAATCGGCCCGATCCGGACGGCTGGCTCGATCGCTATCCCAAGTATCGCGATCGGCTGGCCCGACTGTTGCAACTCGACGCCGCACTCGGCACCGATTCGCCGGAAGCGACTGGGGCGGGCACGCAAGACTTCCTCGCTGTGCCGCCGACTCCCGAAACGATCGAAGACTTTGAAATCATCCGAGAGCTTGGTCACGGCGGCATGGGGGTCGTTCATCTCGCCAAGCAGCCGGGCCTCGGTCGATTGGTCGCGCTCAAGACGATCCTGGCCGGCGAGTACGCGACCGAAGCCGAGCGAGCGCGGTTCCAGGCCGAGGCCGAAGCGTTCGCCAAACTTCAGCACCCGAACATCGTCCAGGTCTTCGAGGTCGGCGAACGCCGCGGTCGGCCCTACCTCGCGCTCGAGTTCGTGCCCGGCGGCAACCTGGCCGATCGATTGCGCGATGGCCCCCTCGACCCACGCGAGTCGGCCGAGCTGGTCGAAACGCTCGCCCGCACGATGGCCTACGCGCATGCGCAAGGCATCATCCACCGCGACCTGAAGCCCGCCAACATTCTGCTGACCGGGAGCAAGGATCAGGGTTCGGGAACCCAGGGTCACGGACCCGGACAGCAAACTACAAAAATCGCTTCGCCAGGGTCGGGGTTGACACCGGACGCTCTTCCATTGAATCCAAAGGTCGCGGACTTCGGGCTCGCTCGGCAGATCGATCAGACGGGCGGGTTGACGCGGACCGGGGCGGCGCTCGGCACGCCAAGCTACATGGCACCGGAACAAGCCGACGGTCGGCCGAATTTGGGCCCGGCCGTCGATGTGTACGCTTTGGGGGCGGTGCTCTACGAATGCCTCACCGGGCGACCGCCGTTTCGCGGGGCGACGCACGAGGACACGCTCGCCCAGGTCCGCAGTCGCGAGCCGGTCGCACCGCGCTCGCTTCAGCCAAAAGTGCCGCGCGAACTCGAAACGATTTGCCTGGCGTGCCTGCGCAAGGAACCGAGCCGGCGTTACCCTTCGGCCGAGGCGCTGGCCGACGATCTGCGGCGCTATCTGGAACATCGGCCGATCGTCGCGCGGCCAACGGGCACCGTCGAGCGGGCGATCAAGTGGTGTCGCCGTCGGCCGGCCGTCGCGGGCTTGATCGCCGCGATGATCGTTTTGGCGACGGCCAGCTTGGTCACGGTCACGATTCTGTGGCAAGGCGAAGCGGCGGCCCGGTCGACGGCCGACAGCGAACGGCAGCGGGCGCAGATGGGGTTCAAGGCCGAAAAGCTCGAGCGCGAACGGGCCGACGAACGCAACGCCCGCTTGCTCGTGGCGAACGCCCGTTACGCCTGGATGTCCGAACAATTCGCCGACGCCCGCAAGGCCCTGGATGAATGCCCGGAAGATTTGCGCGACCAGGACTGGCGCTACCTGGACCGAGTGCTTCGCGCCAAAATCGCGGAGTTTCAAATCAAGACGGCGTTCGTCCAAGGCGTCGAATACAGCCCGGATGGTAAACGCTTCATCGTCTACGGCGATCATTTGTTCCAGCTCTTCGACGCCGACACGTGTACGCCCTACGGCGCCAAGTTGAACGTCCCGTCGTGTCGAGCGTACTTCGTATCAAACGATCAACTTATTTTGATTCGTTATTTGGACTATCAGAAGGAGACCAATGGACGGGGGGCGTGCAATGGCATCGCGGTCAGCTTCGTGGACGCCCGCACGGGTCAAGAACAACCCGGCTGGACGACCAACGGCCGCTTCTACATCTCCGGGGCGATTGGTTATTCCCGCGCGACCGGCGTGATCGCCGTGGCGCTGGCGGAATCGTCGACTGTTCGCCTGTTCGATTCGACGACCGGTGACGAGCGGCCGCCGATCGAGTTGCCCTCGCGACTACCCGCCCGATCGGCCTATTTGTCGCCCGATGGTCGATACTTGGCGGCCATGACCGCGGCCCAACGACTCATCGTGACCGACCTCGAAACGGGCAAACGGTCGATCGACGTCGTGGCGGTCATGACCTGTATGGGCTTCAGCCCGGACTCGAAGCTCGTGGCCTATGGCCCGCCGATCCTCGGCAAGGGCGGCTCGATCTTCGTCCGCAAGCTCACCGAGGCGAAAGCTCAATTCGAACAACCCGGCTTCAAGACCGCCCTCAGCCAGATCGCGTTCACGGCCGACGGCAAGCGCCTGGTCGCCGTCGAGATGCTTTCGGGCCTGATCAAGGTGTGGGACTTGGAGTCGGGTCGAGAACAACTGACGCTGCGTGGCACCACACAATCGACTTACTCCTTGTCGATTCGCCACGACGGCAAGCGAATCGTCACGGTCGGCTACACCGGGCTCGTGCAGATTTGGGACGTGACACCCGATTGAGCCAAGGCCCGCCCCACGCCCCGAGGACCGCTGTCCGTTACGATTCGGTTGTCGTCCAGCATCGTGCCGCCGCGGAATACGCGGGGAGTTGATCGAGGAGGTGGCCGAACACGACCAGGAATTTTGTGGACGCCCTCATCCAACATCAAACCAACTCGCGCATCGGCCGCACGTCCGAATCGACGAGATAGTGCGGTCGGCCCGTGAGGTCGGCGACCGTGGTCGCGGTCGGGTCGATGCCCAAATTGTGATAGAGCGTCGCGAACACTTCCTGGAAATGCACCGGCCGATCCTTCGCTCGCTCGGCGAGCCGATCCGTCGAGCCAATCACCTGGCCCGTCTTCATGCCGCCGCCGGCCAACATCGCACAGGCGACGGCCGGCCAGTGATCGCGACCGCCTTCCTTGTTGATCCGGGGCGTTCGCCCGAACTCGCCCCAGACGACGACCGACACGTCCTTGTCGAGGCCGCGCTGTTCGAGGTCTTCGACCAGCGCCGTCAGGCCACGGTCGAGCATCGGAAGATGGTGCTTGGCGTTCTCGAACGTCGTGCCGTGCGGCTTGCCGTGCCAGTCCCAGCGCCCATAGGCGAGCGTCACGACGCGGGCACCGGCTTCGATCAATCGCCGCGCCGCCAGGAAGTAGTCGTTGAGGAGTGGGCCGGCGTCGCCGTACCCGGCCGGCTTGGGGTCGCCTCGACCGTATCGATCACGCGTCCGCACATCTTCTTTTTCCAGATCGAGCGCGTCGGCGAGGCGGCTCGACGTGAGTATGTTCAGCGCCCGCCGCGTCGATTCGTCGGCCCCGTCGAGCGAACCGGTCGCGTCGGCCGCTTTACGGAGCCCATCGAATCGACGCATCAGGGCCGTCCGGTCGCCGAGTTGATCGACGGTCAGTCCCTTGAGCGTCATCCCGGCGAGGCCATCGGCGTTCGGGCGAATCGGCGCGTGGACCGGCCCAAGGAAGCCCGGCGGGCCGGCGTTCGCCCACGTGCCCGTGGTCATCTTCGGCGCCAGGCCGACGAATGCCGGGACGGCCGGATCGACCGGGCCTTGCAGTTTGGAAACGACCGACCCGAACGACGGCCATCCGCTCGCCGGTTGATTCACTTGCGTTCGACCCGTGACACACTGGAACGCCGCGTGATGCCCCTCGGACCCGACGAGTGAGCGGATCACCGCGAACCGATCCATTTGCTTGGCGAGCCGGGGCAGGTGCTCGCAAATGTCCAGGCCTGGCACATTGGTGCGAATCGGGTTGAACTCGCCGCGGACTTCGACCGGCGCATCGGGCTTGAGATCGACCATGTCCTGATGCGGCGGCCCGCCGGACAGGAAGATCATGATGACCGATTTGTGCGAACGCGTGGTGCCAAGCGTCGACTCGGCGCGCAGCAACTCCGGCAACGAGAGCCCGCCCAGCGCGAGGCCGCCAACCTTGAGGAACGTGCGGCGCGGCACACCGGGACAGGATTGCGGTTTGGGTGACATGCGAGCCAGCGGGTGGGAGAGCGAACGAGTAAAGTGTACCCCGACGCGATGGAGGAATGCAAGTCATTGAGTCGGAATCTTCGATTGGAACGGGTTGGGCGATTTGGGGAGGTCCGTAGCGAGTCGGCCAAATCGACCGACTGTCCCCAAATCCGTCCCGCGCGCAGATACTTGGCATCCCCGCGAGGACGCGCCGTGACTCGACCGCAATCGCTCGACCCGCACGCTCCAACCCTTCTCCCGTCCGAGCCGCGGACGGCCGATGGGTCGGCGGATGGAACCCACTCCGAATCCGAACGACCACCGCACGTCGGCGCGGAGTTCAGTTTTCTGTCGCCGGCCTTGTCGCCAAACGAACTGGGTCGACTGGGCCCGTACCGGGTAATTCAACTCCTCGGTTCCGGCGGCATGGGCCTCGTGTTCCGGGCCGAGGATCCGCAGCTCCAGCGCACGGTCGCGCTCAAGGTCATGCGGCC
>JANLUE010000159.1:0-1533 GCA_031363325.1 Gemmataceae bacterium | reverse complement strand
ATCAGTGCCGCGAAGCGCGATGGCGTGGACATCGAATTCCTGATGGGCGATGCCCGCCTAAAGCTCGAGCAACTGCCCGAACGCAAGTGGGGCTTCATGCTCGTCGACGCCTTTAGTTCCGACGCGATCCCCGCCCACCTGTTAACCAAGGAATCGGTGCAGTTGTTCTTCGATCGACTCGAGCCCGATGGCATCGTGGCGTTGCACATCTCGAATCGTTACTTGTTGCTCGAACCGGTCGTGGAGCGAATCGTTCGGGAACTTGGACTCGAAGCCCGCGTGATGAGCGACTCGACGGGCCGATTGGAAGAAGCCTGGTCGGGCAAGTCGGCCTCGCACTGGGTGGCCGTCGCCCGGACGAAGGAGGCGCTTGGCCCATTGCTCCGCGACGAGCAGGCCAAGGTGGTGCTCCTCGATCATGCCGGTGTGTTGAGCGGCCTGGCGAACACCAACGATTGCTTGCGGCCGTGGCTCGACTCCGCGATGAAGGAGCTCCTGATTCGTCGGTCGACCTGGGAGCAACTGGATCGGGACGACAAAATCGGCCTGTGGACGGACGACTTCACGCCCATTCTCAATGTACTTCGGCCCGAGTATCGGCCCTTCAGTGGCGAGTAGCCTAACGATTGTCGGGGCCAGCGCCCGGGCGGCCGTGGCGTCGGCACTGCGGGCCGGCTTCGAGCCGTTCGCCATCGACCTGTTCGCCGACGCCGACCTGCGGGCGATGTGCCCCGTCGCCCGTTGCCCCTTCGACGACTACCCGCGCGGCCTGATCGATCTTCTCCGCGAATCGCCGTCCGGACCGTGGATTTACACCGGCGGGCTCGAAAACCATCCGAAGCTGATCGGCGAACTGGCATCGATTCGACCCCTCTGGGGCAACGGCTCGGAGGCGCTTGCGCTGTGCCGTTCGCCGTTCGTGGTCGAACGGCTGCTGCGCGAAGCCGGCCTGCCGGCCCTCGAAGTTCGAGCGCGTTGTTCCAACTTGCCTAACGATCGCCGATGGTTGCACAAGCCGCTCCGCGGCGCGGGCGGCAGCGGGATCGAGTTCGCGACCGACGGCTGCGACCCAGGACACTACGTCCAGGAGTTCGTCGATGGCCCGTCGATGTCGGCCGTGTACGTCCGGGCCCATGGCGCGACGCGCTTGCTCGGCGTGACCGAACAACTGATCGGCCCCATCGACTGGTTGAACGCTCCCCCCTTTCGCTACGCCGGCAACATCGGGCCAGTCGACCCAGGCCAGACGATGCTCGACGATTTGGAACGCATCGGTCAAGTGCTCGGTACGGGATGCGGCTTGCTGGGCCTGTTCGGCGTGGACTTCATCGTGAACGCCGGCCGACCGTGGGTCGTCGAACTGAACCCCCGGTATGTGGCGTCGATCGAAGTCCTCGAACGGGCGACCGGCCTCGTCGCGCTGGAGCATCACGCGTCGGCATTCGACGCGAGTGTCCTGGTGTCGCAACGACCGACGCGTTCTGGCTTGGTCGGCAAAGCGATCTTGTACGCGGCCGAGCGAATCGTCGTCCC
>JANLUE010000144.1:0-8698 GCA_031363325.1 Gemmataceae bacterium | reverse complement strand
CACGAAGTGCTGGCCCGGCAAGAGGCGTCGGGCGAGTGGGGTCGTCGCGTCGAATGAGACATTGTCGAGCGTGAGGCTCGCCGCGCCAAGGGCGGTCGCGTTGATCGTCACCGGCCGACCAAGGATTCCGAACGCCGAGGTTCCTCGACCGGTGAACACGCCGTCCAGAGCGGTTGCGTAGTCAACGGTTCCATCGTTGCCAATCGTGAAATACACGACGGGCTGGCCGTAGGGCGTGTAGACGAAGTGTTGGCCCGGCAACAAGCGTCGGGTCATCACTTCACCTGCGGCGAACGTCAGGTTGTCGAGAATCAGCGAAGCCACGTCGAGGGCCCGCGCGTCGATCGTAACCGCCCGGCCCTGAATGTTCAGACTGGTTGTACCACGGCCGGCGAACACGCCCTCCAAGTCGGTCGCATAGTCAACGGTCCCATCGTTGCCGACCGTGAAGTACACGACGGGCTGGCCGTAGGGCGTGTAGACGAAGTGTTGGCCCGGCAACAAGCGTCGGGTCATCACGTCGCCCGCCGCGAAGGTCAGGTTGTCGAGAATCAGTTGTGCGACGTCGAGCGGTCGGGCATCGATCTGCACCTCGCGACCGTTGATGCCCAGGTTCGCCGTGCCACGACCCGTGAATACGCCGTCGAGTGTGGACGAGTAGTCCACGGTCCCGTCGTTCGCGACGGTAAAGTAGACGACCGGTTGGCCGTAGGGGGTGTTGACAAAGTGTTGGCCCGGCAACAAGCGACGGGTGAGCAGCTCGCCGGCGGCGAACGTCGAGTTGTCCACGATCAGCGACGCCACATCGAGTGGTCGCGCGTCGAATGTGACGGCTCGACCGTTCACGCCCAGGTTCGCCGTGCCACGGCCGGTGAGCGCGCCTTCCAGGGCCGGATCGTAGTCGACGATTCCGTCCGCGCTGACCGTGAAGAACACGGCCGGCCCCACGTAGGGCGTGTTCAGGAAATGCGAGCCGGCCGTCAGACGGAGCACGAGCGGCGTTGCGGCATCGTGGCTCACGTTGTCGAGCGTGAACGACGCGATGTCGAGTGCGCGAGCATCGATCAGGGTGTCGCCGAGTACCGTCGACTTCTCGATGAAGATGTCCCCCTGGTCCGGGTTCCAGTCGTCGGCGTCGAGCGAGCGAAGGCCGAAGAACAGATCGGACCGCACGTCGCCCGTTAGAGTGTTCACGCGGCCATTGGCCGTGAACGTGGCCGGCGCGAGCAGGGTCGAACCATTCAGGCCGCCGCCGCGAAGCAGATGTTGCACGCGGGCCGCGAACGGCAAATCGGATCGCGACCATTCGGCCTGAATGTTCGCGAGCGAGGTCGGAACGAGGTCGTGAGTCGTCGTGCCACCGACGAGTACGTCTTCGCCCGTCCCGCCGAGCAAGGTACTGGCCTTGGACCCGCCGATCAGCACGTCGGCCCCGGGGCCGCCCTGCAGGAAATTCGCACCGTTGCCGACCAACACGTCCGACGCGGACCCACCGATCGCGTTCTGGATGCCGGAGAAGCCGGCCAGTCCGGTGGCCTTCGACGTCCGCAGGTTGACCGTTGCAGGAGCCGTCGACGCGGAGTAGTCGAGTGCGTTTTGCCCGGCTCCCCCTTCGAGTGTCAGCGGAACGCCGGGCTGAGTCGTTGGCAATTTGAAAACGTCGTCTCCGGTCCCGCCGCGAATGGTCAGCGACGAAGGAGTGCCGAGAATTAAGTAGATCGGCGCCGGCGCCAGACCGACGATCGAATTGTTCAACGGCTCGGCCCGGTCGAACGCAAAGGTAGTTGTGCGCGGGCCGGTGTCGGCCCGATTGTCGAGGACGACCGTGACTGGGCCGTCGTCGAAGGCCTGCGGCCGAACGGACCCGCGAATCTCTTGCAGGGTGCGACCGCCGGTGACCGGCTTCCCGACCGTGACCACATCGCCCCGGCCAACGACCACCGGCGTGAAGACCCCCTCGGCCACGCTCTCGATGTTGACCGTGTCGGCCACATTGTTTCCGGTGTAGACGATGAGCTGGATCATGCTGTCGAACGTGATGTCGGCCATGCCAGTGCGTCGGAAGCGGTCGGCCGTCAACGTGTAAGTCCGACCGGTCGCGCTGGTGTGATCGTAAAGCAGCGGATAGTCGTAGAGCCCGCCCTGGCCGTGAAGCGCGAGCGGTCCCTTGATGTCGTCGAGGTTTGCCGAAGGCCCCTGACCGATGAACGCATCGTTTCCGTCCCCGCCATTGATTGTTGTCGTGACCCCGGCAGCCGTACTCTGCGCGAAGATGAGATCGTTGCCTTTGCCACCGTCGAGCGTCAGGTTTTCGATCAGCGTGTAAGAAACAATTTCGGCCGTATCTCGGGCCACCCGGACATTCGAGACGTAATACGTGTGATCGACGGTCGACTGGTCGTCCTGGAGTACGAGTCGGTCCGTTCCACCCTGACCACTGACGGTGACCGTCTTCAGAATCTGGTCGAGCTTGTTATCCAACGAGCCCAGGAAGACTTCATCGTTGCCCGTACCCGTATTGACGGTCACGGAATTACTGGCAGTCGTCCCCGTGACGCGAACGGAGTCGACCGCGCGACCGGTGCTCAGCCCGAGTTTCTGTAGCGACTGGAACGTCAGGAACGGGCTCACTCCATCGCGAATCACGGAGTCGGCCGCGATCACGTAGCCGAGGCCGACCGTAAGCACGCGATCGTTCAGGTTCACCTCGTTCGTGCCGCCCTGTCCATCGATCGACACCGGTCCATCGATCGCGTCCATGCCAACGTTTGCGTCGCCCAAGTTTGCAAGATCGCTCCCCGCTCCCGCATTGATAATGACCGGAGTACCCGGAGCCGTGCTGAGGACATTGAAGACGTTGCCGTTGCTACCGCCGTTGATCACCAGGCGCGGAATATTGGTGTAATTGATCGTGGAGTTGAAGGTCTGCTGCGTCGGTTGATTGAACTCCAGGAAATTGCTCGATACGACATTGGAACGACTGACGGAACTGTTATTGACTTTGAACGTGGCCTTGGGGCTGATCGTGCGAGTGCCCTGGCTGGTCGGAATCTCGCGATAGGAGGTCGCCTGATCGTTCAAATTCAAAACCGACCCGGTGTTTCCAATCACGGTCAGCCGATCGATGTAATCCAGGCCGGTGTCCGGCCCGCCGGCGTTGACGACGTCGCCCCCGCTGCCGGCCTTGAGGGTCGTCTGGTGGCGGTTGGCGGCCCCCTGGACCTGGACGTCGAAGACGTTGCCGGTGCTGCCGCCGCGGACCTCCAGGCTGCCGATGTTGCCGTAATTGATGGCCGTGCGGTAGGTCGTCACGAATGAGAAGCTGAATTGAGGGAGGGAGTAGGTGACGACGTTGGTCCGGGCGATGGTCCCGTCGCCCAACAGGTACGTCGGCTTGGGGTTGTACCCGAACATGGGGTTGTAGGCCGGGACGGTGGCGGTGTCGTCGATGACCACGGACGTGCTCGGACTGCCCTGGATGAGGAGGCTGCCGATGGCGTCCGGGTTGGTCGTCGGGGACCCGATCAGGACTTGCGCGACGCTGCCGCTTGTGTCGATATTTGTCTGGGTGGCCCCAGCGGTGCTGAGGACCTGGAAGATGTTGTTCGGCGGCGCGGTCGCGTCGACGAATGATAGGCCGGTAAGGTTCTGATAGTTGATCTGGGCATACGATTGGACGGGAATGCCCGTGGCGAGATTCGTTCGGAAGCGCTGGAAGGCCAACAGACCGTCGGTCAACGTGTAGATGCTGGCTTGAGTGATATTGTTGTCCTGGACGAGCGGCGAATTTCGATCGTTGATTGAAAGAGTCGTCGGGCCGTTGCCGTTCACGGTGAGGGGGCTCCGCAAGAGGTCGAAGTTGCGCGCGGCCGGGGCAACCTGGACATTGGACCCGCCAATCCCGGCATTAATGATCGTCGACGTGCCCGGAGCCGTCGATTCGACTTTATAGATGTTCGAGGTGCTACCACCGAAGAACGTGAGGTCGGCGAAGGCGCGGTAACTCACAGTGATGTTTTTGCCATTGCGTTGATAGGCGACGCGATTATCGAAGAGGTTGTAGTTCGTGCTCGCCGCAGCACTGCGATCGTCGAACTCGAGGTGGTCGACTCCACCAGCGCCATCGAGTGTGATTGGCCCACCCCAGTTGTCGAACTTGAACGTGTTGGAATCGCGCCCGCCTGTCAGCACGGCGTTCTCGATGCTATTGACTTCGATGTCGGGATAGATGAAGACGGCCTGGCCGAGGTGTTTCGTTCTTCGGAGAGCAATGTCGGTGAGATTGAAGTCGACGTTACCCGTCGTGACGATGGTGTCCTGCCCGCCGTTACCGTACAGTTGGGCGAAGCTGGTCCAGCCGCCAACGTCGAATGAATTGGCCTGATCGCCGCCGATCAGGATGGCCGATTCGATATTGCGAAGAACCAGGCTGCCACGCGAGCCGCGCGTCAGCAAGGAGTTCGTGAGTACGAAATCGGTATTGTCCCGTGTGGAAGCGACATCGCTCCCGCCGCCGGCTCCGTCCAGCGTGGCGGTCCCGGTCCAGCCTTCGAGCGAAATCGTATTGTCTCCGGAAGTTGCATCGACTCCGGAACTCCTCCCGACGAGTTCGGCGTTTTGAATACTCACAAGGTCGATCGTGATGTCCGCTTGGCGGAAGACCCGTTTGATGAGGCTGGTGTTCGACAGGATGAAATCGCAGTTGGTATATGAGACGACGGTATCCCGACCGCCGCCGCCATAGAGCAACGCTTTTCCAGTCCAGTCACTCACGTCGAATCGATTGTCGCGCGGCCCATTGATCAGTGCCACGTCTCGAATGTTGGTGAAGCCGACCACCGACTGTCCGGCGATGTCCAATCCGATATCGGAGAGTACGAAGTCGTTATTGTCTGTGACGAGGAGGCGATTCTGACCCGTTCCACCATCAAGTGTGACCGTGGTCACGCCCGGATGTTGCAACTGAATCGTGTCGACGCCCGCCCCCAGGTTCATGCGAACGGGGATCGCTCCGAGGCCGAACATGAGAACGGTATCATCGCCATCCCCGGAGTTCACCTGAATGGAGCGGACGGCACTGCGAGGCCATCGAGATGTGGCCCCATCAACGTTGACGAGCAACATCGTCGAGTTTGAATCAAGAGTCACGTTGGTGTTGGCGACCTGTGGGTCGCCGGTCAATATGAGTGTGCCGCTTGTGCTATCGAGCGTCGCGAGGAGGGTCTGCAGACTCGAGGGAAGCTGAATGCTGTATCCGTAGGCATCTCGTAGAATGCGGGCGTCGAGATCGGAGATGAGAAATCGTCGATTGGCGGGCTCCGCGCGGCCCGGATTCATTTCGTCATACGGGTGGGCAGGCAGCGTGCCAGTGGCCGCGGTCGTCGGTCCCTCCCAGAGGTGCCCCGTATCGCTGTTCGTGAAGGTCGCCTCGACCGGTCCGCCATTGACGTTGAATGCGACGAGTGTGCCTGGTGGAACGCTCGATGGATCGTCAATGCCGGTATCGGTCAAGAAGCTGTTAATGGCCAACCCCTCACCGAACTGAAACCCCATGGTGTGGCCGATTTCGTGAAGAACTGTTGCATAAAAATCGGTGCCGGAAGGAATGGTGCCATCGGCGGTAAATCGAGTGAAGAAGGTTGTGAACTCGACATCGTCGTATGGAGTCGGATCGAAGAAGTGGGTGGTCGGGGCCTGGGCCACAGTAATTGAACCGCTGGTTGGCTTCCCGAGACTGTCGACGCTTCGGACCCCGCCACGCGCGATGGCGCCTCGCGCATCGCCAGCCAGGATTTCGAGTTGATACGTGTTCGTCCCGTCGGCGTAATTGAACTGCGTGATCACTTGCTCCCAGTCATAGATCGCTCTCCTGACGATGGTCCGAGCGACATTGGCGTTTGTGCCAAAACCGTTGAATCCATCCCGATCATCCGTGGGACTGCCCTCGTTGGTCCATGTGATCGTCGATGGAACTGTCCGATCTTCCAGTGCTTCGAGCCGAAGCGAGGATCGCCGGGGTGCCGTGCCGTGTTTGGCCGGGGACGACGTTCGGGAGAGTCGGCGAAAACAGTTGCGAGCGGCCATGATGCGATCCAGTGCGGGGTGTTCCGTTCTTGATCCGTTGCGGGCGTGGGCTCGCGGCCCGACCGGCGCGCGGTCGGGCCGTACGAGTCTTTCGTGGCGCGGTGAACTCGGCGGTTCGTCGCGTCGCTACGGTTCGGCTTTCTGGAGTTCGAGGAGTTTGCTGGCTTCGTCGCGGAGTTGCGTCAGTTCCGCCCAGCGCGGGCCGTTCTTGCGAATCTCTTTCTCAAACTGATTCATCCAGTTCGACGCCTTGTCGAACCAGGGGCGAGCGTCATTGGGTCGATCGAGTTGCCGACAGCACATGGCGAGGTAGAACCAGGCCGTCGCGTCGCCGCCGTCGCGAAGCTCGACGGATTTGTTCCACGTCGCGAGGGCCGCCTTCCATTCGCCCACTCGATACCGGGCGATCCCGAGTGTGTGGTGGTAGTCTCCATTCGCTGGAAGCAGGCGAGTGGCCCGCTCCGCGAGTTCGACGGCGCGACTCGGATCGCGAAAGGCGGGATCGGGGCAGGCTGCAAGCAGCCAGGCCAACTCGTTGCAGGATTTCGCAAACTCTGGAACGAACGCGACAACGAATCGAACGCTTGCGATTGCCTGGGCGTACCGACCGACGAGTACTTGCGCGACCGCCTTTGCCGCCCGGGCTTCACCGACACCGAGTTCCAGTGTGAACGCCTGGGAACGATCGCGAAACGCCAACTCCCAGCGGCCGGCCTTCTGGTGAACCAGGCCTCGATTCTTCCAGTTCGACTGATTCGTTGGGTCGAGTTCGATCGCCTTGTTGAAGTCGGCGATGGCCAGGTCCGCTTCGCCCAGGTGATCGTGAGTCGTGCCGCGGTTGGCCCAGGCTCGGGCGTAGTTCGGGTCCAGGGACAGTGCCAATGTGAATTCGGCAACCGCCTTGGCGGGTTGACCCAATTCCAGGTAAAGCAAGCCTCGATTGTTCCGGGCCCGCATGAAGCGCGGGTCAATCTCGATGGCTTTCGAGTAGTCGGCGAGCGCCAAATCCTTCTTACCCCGCATTTCGTAGCTCAGTCCGCGATTGAACCAGGCCCGGACGAGCTTCGGCTCGAACTCGATCGCCTTGGTCGCTTCGGCCGTGGCACGCTCCCACTGGCCCAACCGGTTGAAAACGTTGCCCCGATTGCACCAGGCACCCGACGAGCGCGGGTCCAGGCGAATCGCCTCATCGAGGTCGGCGAGCGCCTGGGCGAAGTCGCCCATCCTGGAATATGCTGCGCCGCGATTACTCCAGGCGGTCGCGTACTTGGGGTCCAGCTCGATGGCCTTGCCGTAGTCTCGGAGTTCCTGCTCCGTGTGCCCCAAACCACCGTGCGCCATTCCCCGTCCCGTCCAGGCCAGTGCACTTTTGGGGTCCAGTTCGAGCGAATTCGAATAGTCCGCGATGGCCTTGTCCCACTGTTGCATGCGGTTGTAGCACACGCCGCGATTCGCCCAGACCCACGCCATCTTCGAGTCGAGTTCGATGGCCCGCGTGAAATCGGCGATTGCCGATTCATGATGTCCCGACGCGCTGTAGGCGAACCCGCGGCGCCCAAACATCATGGCGTCGTCCGGACGCAACTCGATGGCCCGCGACGAGGCCTGGACGGCTTCCGCGTAAGCTTTTTTGCCCAGGAAGGCCGAATGAATCCCGATGAGGTTGTGCGGGTTCTCCGGTCGAACGGCCTGCGCGGCCGTGTAAAACCGTAGCGCGTCATCGTGGAGTGGTTCTTGATCCGTCAGGCAGTACCAGCCCAGGATGTTGTTGATCCACCAGTCGGCCGGGTAGCGAATTTGCGCGAGCCGGAGCAAGGCCATCGCTTCCGGTCGCGCGCCATTGTCGTAAAGGGCCACGCCAAGCAGGTGCAACGATTCGGGACGAATCCGAGCGACATCGGCCGACATCGCCAGATTCCGGAGGGCCGTGCCATCGTTCCGCCGCCGGGCCTGACGCAGCGAGGCGCGCCAGAGGTCCGGGTCGGCGGCCTCGGCGATCTCGAGCAAACGCTGCCAGCTTGGCTCGGCTCGGTTGTTCGAACGCTGTCGCATGCCGGCCCAGACGTCGAGCGCTCGCACCAGTTCCCGCCAAATGCCGCGAGCCCGAATGCTCTCGGCGATGTCCGCGATCGGTCGTGCCACATCGATGCCGACCTCCGCGAACGATTCGGCATACGCGGCGTCCAGGGCGTGTCCCGAATAGAACTCTTCCCCCTCGGGACGACTGTAAATGTCCTCAAGACGCTGAGCGATCGCGAGGTCCCGTTGCAATTCGAGCAGGCGAACCGGCAAGACCTCGCGGCCGCCCGCCTTCAGTACGGTCTCCGTTCGCTGAACGGCGAGGAGGGCCTCACGGCATCTACCGTCCTCGATCAGGGCTGCCGCTTCGTCGAGCGAGCGATTCGCCATGCTGTCGAGGGCTGCTTCCCGCGCGCCGCGATCGCGAACGATCCAGCCAACGCTTCCAGCAACGGTCACCAGCGCGACGAAAACACAAGCCATCGTCAACAATACGACTTTGTTTCGCCGAGCGAACTTGCGAAAGCGATACGTAGCCGACGGCGGGCACGCCTGCACTGGCTCGTCGTTCAGATAGCGCATCACGTCCGCGGCG
>JANLUE010000110.1:0-1760 GCA_031363325.1 Gemmataceae bacterium | reverse complement strand
GATGGCGTCGTCGGTGGCGGGATGCTCGGCCTGGAACTCGCGCGAAAACTGCGAACGAGAGGCCATCGAGTCACCGTGCTCGAGGCGGCCCCAAACATCGGGGGCCTGGCCGACGCCTGGGAACTCGGGCCCGTCACCTGGGATCGGCACTATCACGTCATCTTGATGTCCGATCTGCGCGTTCGCGAACTCCTGGCGACGATCGGCCTCGCCGACGAACTGCACTGGGTCGAGACGAAGACCGGCTTCTACACGGATGGCCGACTGTACTCGATGTCCAACTCGCTCGAGTTTCTGAAGTTCCCCCCGCTCGGGCTGATCGACAAGTTTCGGCTGGGGCTGACGATCCTGCGAGCGTCGCGGATCAAGGATGGCCGGGGACTCGAGCGCGTGCTCGTTGCCGACTGGTTGCGGAAGTGGTCGGGGCGGCGGACGTTCGAGAAGATCTGGCGGCCATTGCTGCGGGCGAAGCTCGGCGAAAGTTATCGCATCGCGTCGGCCGCGTTCATCTGGTCGATCATCGCGCGGATGTACGCCGCCCGGCGTTCGGGGCTCAAGAAGGAAATGTTCGGCTACGTGACTGGGGGATACTCGCGCATCCTCGGCCGGCTCACGGAGTTCTTGAAGTACGCCGGCGTCGAGATTCGCATGAACGCCCGCGTTCGCCAAATCGTCGGCGGGCCGAATGTTCGCGTCGAACTGGCCGATGGCGAGCCGCTCGAATTCGATCGCGTCGTGGTCACGTCGGCCGCGCCGCTCGCCTCGAAGCTCGTCCCCGATCTAACGATCAATGAACATGCGCGATTGAATGGCGTGACGTATCAAGGGATCGTCTGCGCTTCGGTGTTATTGAAGCGGCCGCTCGCACACTATTATGTGACCAACATCACGGACGAATGGGTGCCGTTCACGGCCGTCATTGAAATGACCGCACTCGTCGATCCCGGCCAACTGGGCGGGCATCATCTCGTCTATTTGCCGAAGTACGTGGCCCCGGACGATCCGCACTTCGAGCTGACGGACGACGAACTTCGCGAACGATTCCTCGCCGCCCTCGAACGAATGTACCCGCATTTTACGCGGGCCGACGTGTTGGCGTTCCGTGTCTCGCGAGTCCGCCAGGTCTTCGCGGTGTCCACGTTGAATTATTCGGAACGCTTGCCGCCGATCGCGACCTCCGTGCCCAACGTCTATCTGGTGAACTCGGCCCACATCGCGGCCGGCACGCTCAACGTGAACGAGGCCCTCGGCCTCGCGGCGGACGTTTTCCCCATCTTGACGGGGGCTCAATAGTGAAACCCCGGGCTACACTTTCGCTCGACCTCGACAATCAATGGTCGTACCAAAAGACGCACGGCGACCCCGGCTGGGAATCGCTGCCATCCTATCTGTCAATTGTCGTGCCACGAGTGCTCGAGTTCCTTCGGCAACGCGACTTGAAGATCACTTGGTTCATCGTCGGCCAGGACGCGGAGCGGGCGGCCGACCGCGATGTGTTGCGGCAGATCACGGCGGCGGGCCACGAGGTTGGCAACCACTCGTACCACCACGAACCGTGGCTGCACCTCTATTCCGAATCTGAAATTGAAGCGGAACTCGAACGTGCGGAGGTGGCCATCGAGTCGGCCACCGGCGTGCGGCCGACCGGCTTTCGCGGACCAGGATTCAGCCTCTCGCCGGCCGTCCTGCGCGTACTCGCGCGGCGCGGCTACCGATACGACGCGAGTACGTTCCCCACGTTCCTCGGTCCGCTCGCCCGT
>JANLUE010000069.1:0-1033 GCA_031363325.1 Gemmataceae bacterium | reverse complement strand
AGGACGAGAAAGACCTCGCCAACATCCGTCGCTTGATGGACAACAGCGAACGTCGACTGGCCCAGGCGCGTGGTGGGAAGACGACTCAGGACATTCAGAAGAAGATCGTCTTCCGCCTTGATGAACTCATCAAGGAGAAGGAGAATCAGGCAAAAGGCGGGGCCTGAAACGGTGGAGCCTGTCCCTCCGGCGGTCAGCCGGGCATCGGGGGCGGGTCGATTCGTTCGAGCGGGCCAGCGGGTGATAGTGCGATCATGGGCGGGGCCGGTCGCGGTACGGTCGATGAGAAGAAGCTCCGCGAGTTCGCGGAGAAGTGGGGAACGATGCCGGAGAAAGAGCGGGCCAAGGCGATCAGCGAGATCACCAAGGACCTGCCGGCCCGGTATCGCGTCGTGATCGAAGACTACTTCAAAGCGTTGTCTTCGACCGGCGGCAAGTGAGTCGTCCGTAACCGAAATTCATTGGACAGCGACGCGGGGCGTTCCCGCGACCCAACGACGAGGCCCCGTCAATCCGACGGGGCCTCGTTCGTTTTTGGCGATCGCGTCGGGTCGGGGTCGCGGCTGGCGAAGTCCAGGGCCGAACATGCGTGACCCGCCGCAGGAACGCAAACGGAACGCTAACTCGCCAACACGCGTTGGGCGGCCGCGACGCCGACGCCCGGCTCGAACTTATAGCCCGCGTCCCTTAGCGCCAACTCGAACGCGGAGAGTGCCCCCATGACGTCGAACGCATCGCAGTAGCCCATGTGTGAGAGGCGCCAGATCTTGCCCTTCAAGTTGTCCTGGCCGTTGGCGAGCTTGTGGCCGTATTTTTTTTCGAGGTTCTTCAGCAGTTCATTTCCATCGACGCCCGCTGGGACGGTGATGACAGTCAGAGCACTGTTCGGCCGCTCGGCGAAGTTCGTTAGCCCGAGCGCCTGAATCGCGGCCCGGGCGGCGGCGGCCATCTTCGCGTGACGGGCCCAGAGGTTCTCGATTCCCTCGGCGCGAATGCGTTTCAAGCTGACGCGCTGGGCCTTGATGAGCGTGTT
>JANLUE010001472.1:0-5965 GCA_031363325.1 Gemmataceae bacterium | reverse complement strand
CGACTGACAATTCCGACGAGCGTAATCGCGCCAACGGAATGCGCGACCGAGAGGGTGGTCGCCCCGGCCCAGATTTTTGGCCACTCCCGCCAGCGTGCGGCCTGCAAGACAGCGTCAGTCGGATGATTGAGGATCAGCAGTGCGACCACCGACCCGAGGGCCGCGAGCGGAATGTTGATTCCCAGCACGAGGGCCGCCGCGACCCACGAACCGAGGCATCGCCACAGCAACAGGAACACGCCGGCGAGGACGGCCCAAAAGAGCCAGAACAGCAGTCGATTGGCCTGTTGCTGGGCTTCAAACTGGCCGCCGATTTCGATTCGGTAACTGCCCGGCAAAGTTGCAATTCGTTCCTCAACCGGTCGAATCGCTTGCTGAATGTCGGCGACGACCCGGCCGAGGTCGCGGCCCTGGACGTTGCACGAAACGACGACCCGGCGTTGGACGTGTTCGTGATTGACGGTGTTCGGGCCGCGGGCGTCGAGTACCCGGGCCACTTGCCCGAGTGCCGCCTTCCGCCCGGACGGCGTGTCCAGAATGGTCTGGCCGATGACCGCCCGGTCGGCCCGGGACGCTTCGTCGTACCAGACAACCAGGTCGAAGTACCTCTCCCGATCGAGGACGGTGGAAACGACGCGGCCCTTGTAGGCCGTCTCCAGCAACGTGGCCACGTCGCCGGGCGCGAGTCCGTATTCGGCAGCGGCCTTGCGATCCACTTCCAGTCGGACCTGCTTGATGTTCTCCTGCGGTTCGACCTGGAGATCGACCACGCCGGGGATTTGGCTCATTCGGTCCTGGATGTCGTAGGCGGCCGTGACGAGTTCACGGAGGTCGTCCCCGAATACCTTGACAGCCACTTGGGCCCGGACGCCGGACATCAAATGATCGAGTCGGTGCGAGATTGGCTGGCCGACATTGACGGCCACATTCGGTAGTTTCGTGATTCGGGACCGAATGTCGGCATGGACCTGATCGTGCGGCCGGCCGGTCGTCTCGACCCCAGATCCATGGAGTCCCGGAATGGCACGTAGCACCGCGTAGCCGATGCCCGGCTTTGTCCGCTCGTGCGGCGTGAGGCGAACTTCCAACTCGGACGAGTTGACGCCCTCGGCGTGCTCGTCCTGTTCGGCGCGTCCGGTCCGCCGGGCGACGGCTGCCACTTCGGGCACCTCCCAGAGCAAGGCCTCGGCACGCTCGGCGACCCGAGTGCTTTCCGCCAAACTCGTCCCTGGACGGAGCAGCACGTTGACCGTGAGCGTGCCTTCGTTGAACGGCGGCAGGAACTCCGAGCCCATCCAGAAAACCACAAACATCGAACCGATCGCGAGTCCGGCGACGCCGCCGAGGATTTTCCGCGGATGTCGCAAGGCCCAACGGACGACCTTGGCGTCGGCCCACTTCAGAACTCGCAGGAGGAAGGGATCGCCCGCGTGTCGGAGGAATCGCGCGCCCGGCAAGAGGAGCGAGGCCAACGCGGGCGTGACGGTCAGTGAAACGACAAGCGAGGCACCCAGCGAGACCACGTACGCCAGACCGAGCGGAGCGAACATCCGCCCCTCCAGGCCCGACAAGACGAACAGCGGCAGAACCACAAGGCAGACGATCAGCGTCGCGTAGACAATCGAGTTCCGAACCTCACTCGACGCCCGGAAGATGACCTTCAGCGGCGGGTCGGGGGCTTCCGTCTGGCGGTTCTCTTTCAGCCGACGATAAATGTTCTCCACATCCACGACCGCGTCATCGACCAGTTCGCCGACGGCCACCGCGATCCCGCCCAGGGTCATCGTGTTGATCGTGATGCCGAAATAAGTGAAGACGAGAACGGTCACCAAAACCGAGAGCGGGATGGCCGTGAGTGTGATGAAACTGGTTCGAAAGTTCGCCAAAAACAAGAAGAGCACCAGGACGACCCACGCGGTGCCATCGCGAATCGCCTCGACGACGTTGTCCACGGCCGCCTGGATAAAGTCGGCCTGTCGGAAGATCCGCTTCTCGATCCGCACGTCGGACGGAGCCTCGCGCTGCAGTTGATCGAGCGCCGCTTCGACTTTTGGAGTGAGTTCGAGCGTATTCGCTCCAGGCTGCTTTTGAATCGCGAGGATGACCGCCTCGCCGCCTTCTTTCCCGCCCGGCCCGCGAACCCGGACCCCGCCGTCGCCCCGTCGAACGGGGCCGCCGAACCGCACTTCGGCGACGTCCCCGATTCGAACGGCTCGTTGACCTCGCCAGAGGACAGGGGTCTCGGCAATTTCGTCGAGCGTCAAGCTTTGGCCGCTAATGCGGATGAGTTGCTCTTCACGCTTTTGTTCCAAGACGCCGCCGCCCGCAATCGCATTCGCTTTTCGGGCCGCTTCGACGAGTTGCTGAAGAGTGACTTCTTGTGAGGCCAGTCGATCGGGCGAGGTGACGACCTGGTATTGGCGGAGCACACCGCCCATGACCGTCACCTGAGAAACTCCCTCGACGGCGAGGAGGCGATTTCGAAGCGTGAACTCGCCGAAGGTCCGGAGCTCCATCGCTTTCCGGAGTTGGGCTTGCGGCGTCTCGCCGGGATCGATCGAACGCACGCCGACGATCATAATCTCTCCCATGATGGAAGAGATCGGGGCCAGAATGGGGTTGAGTTCAGCCGGCAAGCGGTCCCGAGCGAGTTGAATCTTTTCGCTCACGATCTGGCGGTCCTGGAAGATGTCGGTCCCCCAGTCGAACTCGACCCAAATGACGGACAATCCGATTCCGGAGGCGGATCGAACCCGCCGCACGTTCGTGGCTCCGTTCAGACGGCTCTCCAGAGGTCGCGTGACGAGGTCTTCGACCAGGTCGGGAGTTAACCCAGGGGCTTCGGTCATCACGGTGACAGTCGGCCGGTTCAAGTCGGGAAAGACGTCCACAGGCATCCGGGCCAACCGAAATGTACCGAACGCAGCCACGGCCAAAGCGGCGAGGAGCACGAGCCAACGATTCTTGAGCGAGAACGCGATAATGCGGTCGAGCACGCAAATCCCCTTACCGCACGGAAGCGTAGGCGGTCTGAAGTTCGGTGGCCGCCGTCACTGCGATGACCTCACCGATGGCGAGGCCCGAGCGGACTTCGGCGAAGCGGTCGTCCGAATGCCCGAGGTCCACGGACCGACGGTCGAACGTGCCGTCCGCGGGTTGGACGAATACGAACGCCCTCGTTCCCTCTCGGACGATGGCCCCGAGTGGGACGGCCAAGACGGCCGGGAGCGTTTCGGTAGTCAGCGTCATGCGTGCCATCTGATTGTGTCGAAGGGCCGCCTTGGGATCGGCGTCGAGTTCGACCCAGACCATCATCGAACGGTCGGCCGACTGCACGGTCCGCCCGCTCCGCGCGACCGTGCCCTCCACGATTTCCCCCGGATTGCCGACCAACTGAACTCGGGCCCGCTGCCCAATCCGAACTCGCCCCAGGCCCGCTTCGGAAACGAACCCACGGACCCAGGGCCGAGTGCCATCGTGAACCTCGAAGACCGGCTCGTCCGCACGAATGGATTGGCCCAGCACCCGGTCGAAACTCACCAGGGTCCCGGCGGCCGCCGCTCGAACTGGCAGGGCGGCGACGACTTGCTTGCGGCCAACCAGGCTTTCCAATTGCTCGCCCGTTAGGCCGAGGATGGTGAGCCGACGCCGGATGCTGTCGCGTCGCTGAACGCTGGCCGCGTGCGTGGCTTCGAAGTCGATCACTTTTCGCCGCGACACGCCGTCGGGCAAGGCCTTCAGCGATCGCAGTTGCTGACCCAGGAGGTCCGCGGTGAGTGACTCCTTCAACAGATCGAGTTGCAGTGTCTGAAACTCCAGGCTGAAGACCTCGCCGAGTACCTGACCGGCCTCGACTCGGGCCCCGCGATCGACTCGGACCGAGACGAGCGTTCCGGCGAGTGGCGAAGAGGCGACGGTGCGGTGAGCCGGTGGCAGGTCCACAAGGCCCGGCACTTCGACGACGTTGTCCACGGCGTGGAGACCAACGGCCGCGGTTCGCAGGCCAATTGCTCGTTTGCCTTCCGCAGTGAGTCGAACCACACCGGGGGCGAACAGTCCGCCGAGTTCGTGACTGCCGCGCGTCACGACGCGGTCGCCCGGGTAGAGGTCCGACGATTGAACGATCGCCACTCTGGCTCCCTCGCGGAGGATCGAGACGCTCTTCTTCTGGTACTCCGAGAGTCCGGAAGCACTGGCCACTTCGACCAGGACAAACCGATCCACGCCGTCGCTGACCAAGGCCTCGGCCGGGATCGTCTTGGTGCCGGTCGGGGCGGGGAGTTCGATGCGCGATTGACCGGACATCCCGGACAACAGCCGCGGCTCGCGGCCGGGCGGGTTAGAGAACTCGGCCCAGGCCCAGGCCAAATGGGTGTCCGAATCGAGCCCCATTCCGACCACCTGCACGGTGCCGCGGAACGTCTCACCGGGGTAGGCCGTGAGTTGCAACACGAGGGGCAGGCCGGCGGCGACCCGAGAAAGGTCCTGTTCAAGAACCCCGACCCGCGCCCAAACCGTCGAGAGGTCGACGACCTCAAACAGATGCTCCCCAGGTTCGACCACCCGCCCCACGGCGAGGTCGGCGTGGATGACGGTCCCGCCGACCGGGGCCCGGATCGGGAGGGCCGGTGCCGAGGTCGGACTCCCGCTCAAGCCGTCGGCGGGTAGGCCGAGGGCCAGCCACTTCGCCGTCGAAACGTCGAGGGCGAGCCGATCCTGTTGGAGCTTGACCTCGGCGTCGGCGATTTCCTGACCGCTCACCGCACCGGCCGATTGCTTGAGGCCGGTCAGGACCGCCTCGGACTGACGGATGACGGTCCTCGCAGCCAGAACGTCCAGCCGGAGTTGTTCCAGTTCGGGACTTTGCACTTCGGCCAGAATGTCCCCCGCCGCGACGGACTGGCCCGGGCGGGCCTGCAGTGTGACAATGCGCCCGGACAATCGGCTCGTGGCGAAGGCGTGCTTTTGCCACGGGGCCGACAGGGTGGCATAGCCGAGGACGGAAGCCGGGGCCGGGTCGGTCCCGACTTCGGCTGTGCGGACATCGAGGGCCTCGCGGGCTTCGGTGCTGAGGACGACCAGCCCCTTGACCAGATCGACCTGCGTCCCGCTCGTCGGAAGGGGAGCGTGCCCCTCGTGAGCCAAGAGAACCGCGGCGGTGGCTAAGGCAAAAGAGAGGGCGAGCCCCACGTAATGCCTTCGACGCGTCGCTCGTCGGAACGATACCTCCATCATGTCCCTCCGGTTCGCGCGGGACGCTTCGTTCAACAGATCCGCGTGCATGAAACCTCAAGGTCCAGCGAAAGGGCGCGATCGGTCATCTCTTCCGGGCATCGATCCGGCGGACATCAGGGCTTACGGATTCGGGTGACATTCGCACTCGTCATCCCGCCGTACCCGTCCTTCCATCGGCCCTCGAACTCAACCTCGCCGACGAACTCGGCTTCTCCAAATTCGACTTTCCAATCCTTCCCGGAGCGGTTGTCCCGATCGACGTAGAGCTTCGCGAGGTACTTCCCATTCGGGAGCGACGGTTTGCCCGCGCGCCAGGCTTTTGCCCGGGCCGTGTCCTTGGCGGCGAGGAGGGTGAGATTGTGTTGCCAGAGCTTCGCCGTACCGGCAACCGGCCGATCCGAAGTCGCGATCGGAGACGCCTCCCAGGACCTTTTGCCGGAATCCCAGGCGTAGAGACGGACCTGGAGCAGTTTGTCCCCCCAAGCGGGCGGGCAATCGGTCAGCTTGAACCAGATGTCCGTCCCAAACCGCTCCGGGGCGGCGTCAGCCTTGGGCAGGTCGGCCGCCGTCTTGTACTTGCCCGTGTGCACGGCCGCGACATCTTCGAGCCAGGTCCGGAAGCCTTGGTACGCCTGGTCCCCGACGACGAACTTGACGCCCCCTTCGTGTTTGACGGCCCCGAGGGGCTTTTGCAGGAGGAGGCTCTTCTCCGGGGCGGCCGTGTCGATCA
>JANLUE010001457.1:0-2692 GCA_031363325.1 Gemmataceae bacterium | reverse complement strand
GGAATTACACTTCAACCCCGCCACGTTGTCGACTTGAATGTGATACCCGCCCATGACCCGCGAGATGCCCGCCATCTCGGCCGTGGCCGTGAACGTGTTCAGCTTCAAGGCCACATCGCACGTCAACTCCGCGCCGTGGGCCGGCTTGCCCATGAACGCCTGCATCAACTCGCACGCGAAGCCCGGCTCGGTCAAGTCGCCCGCCTTGCGCAGTTCCTTCTCGCCGAACCGATCGCTACCGGTGAACAGCTCGAGCGTCTTGGCGCAAGCCGCGCTCACGGTGCTGTGGCCGGACACGTATCCGGGGAATGGGGGAGTCACGAACGTCGCTGGTGAATACGGATGCCAGCGTTCGGCTGGCACTTCGGTGACGCCCTTGCCGGGGCCGGCCCAACCTTTGACCGTCTTGCCGGCGTAAAGATGGCGAATCAACGTCCACGGCCGCGAACTATCGTAAACGCGCTTCGAGTCCCAGGCGGCGATGAAGGCGTCCATCGCCACCGTGCCGACCGCGAAGAACAACTTCACGTCCTTGTCCAGGTCGTGCCGATCGCGTCGCGACACGTCCTGGGCGAACCGAAGCCAGTGCCCCGATTGGCCCGTCGAGCGTGGCCCGTCGCGCATGAACTCGACGATCGCCTTCTGCTCGGGAGTCAGCGTCGCGTTGAAGTGGATGACCTCGTCCACTTCCTTCTTGATCTGCTCGGTCGTGCAAAGGGGCGGCGGTCCCGGCCGGAATTGATCGCTTCGCTTGAGCGCGAATGGCTTGACCCGATACCAGTGTGGCGTCAGGAAGCCGGGCGTGATCGTTCCGCCCTTGCCATCCGAGAACGGGATCGGTTGCCAACAGTCGGGGTTCACGAGCTTCTCCGCCGTGTTCACGCAGCGGTAGAAGGTCCAATCCGAATAGGCCCTGCCGTCCGAACCGACTTCGTCGCCGTGCTGGTTCGCGCCATCGAGCCGTCGAAAGGCGATCACGGCTTCCGCAGCCCGATTGCCGACCCCAGCGGCGGACTTCGGGTCGGTCGACGCGTTGGCCGGGTCGAGGTTGCGATACTTCATTTCGCCGGCAATCCACTTTTCGTCTTCGGGGAACAGATAGAGGAGTGCGCGATAGGTCGCGTAGGCGATGGCCGTTTCGCGGTTCGCCTTGGTGCGTTCGGCCGCCGGTCGACGGAACGCGTGACCGAGTTGCGTGCCGACGGCTTTTTCGTCGTAGGCCGCCCAGGCATCGTACATACATGTGACCACGATCCCGAGCATTCGGGACCCGACGGTCGGTCGGGGACCATACTTGTCGTGTTCGCGGGCCGTCGCTTCGAGGGCTACATCGAGCCAATCGTAGGCGGCCGACTTCGGTGGGACTTCGCGTGGCGGCGGTCCGAGTGTACTCGGCTGGCCGACGGCGTCCAGAGAGGTGGCGATCGCAAGGGCTAGAGCGATCGCGAAAGCGCGATTCATGCTCGCCTCGGCACTGGCAAGGGCCGCGAGTGGCCCCGGCAACTGATGAGGAAGAATTAATGAGGTTGAGGTTAACCGTTCTGGATACGTCTGTCAAATCAATGGCCGAGATTTCGAGAAATGGTTGGCTTTCGACAGAGACTTCCCAGTGCAATCATGACTTGGGATGGAGCTACCCGAGGTCAAGAGTCTGTGCCACGACAACGAGGCGATCGACTCGATCGCTGGGGTCAATTGATGAGCCGCACCGCTACTTGGCCGACTTCCTTTTCAAGGCGCGAACCTGAGCGACTGTCAAACCAGTCATTTCGGCGACCTCCGTGACGGGCCGATTGGCGTCGAGCATTCGGCGCGCAACCTTTTCGACCCCTTTGTCGATGCCTCGCTCCAAAATGTCCTTGTAGGCCCGCGTCTTTTCGAATTCGGTGACCTGCAGCATCTTCTCGGCCTCCTCGAGTGGCCAGTCGAGGGCTACTGAAAAACATCAATGGTTGAACAGGAACTCCCGGCTCGTGAGCAGAGCCCAAAACACGTCTTCGAGCGCCTCGCGGCGATTCGTGGCGTCCTTCAAGAGAGCGTTCATCTTGGCGAGTTCGCCGGTTGTCGGCTCGCGGCTCAGGGCGAGGGTGAACACGCGGCGAATCACGTCGGCGTCGGTTGACTTGTCGGTCAGCCACGTATTGAGCCGGGCCTTGGGCGAGCGGAGCTTGTCATTCAGAACCTGGCCGTTGTTGAGCATCAGGGCCTGGCCGACCGTCGAATCCTGTTGCCGTTCGCACGAGCACGTCTGCGTGCGATCGGGCCGGCCGAACGCGTCCAGGAATCGCGAGGCGACGCGCGAGTCGGGGAGTTGCAACGCTCGCGTTCCCTCGGGATAGCTTGTCGTCCCGGCCGTCCCGCCTTCGACGCCCGTGTAGATTTCCGTGAACTGAGTCGGCACGCCGGTCACCTGGGCGAGCGCGTCGAGGATCACTTCGCCGGACAACCGCCGGACCAGATAGCGCGAATAGAAACGATCGTCGGCTTCGTTGCCCTTCACCGGCCGACTCGAACGTTGGTACGCGGCCGACGCCATGATGCGACGAATGAGGGCCTTCACGTCGTACTTGCTGACGACGAACGTGTTGGCCAGTTCGTCCATCAACTCGGGGTTCGTCGGCGGGTTGGTGTCGCGAAGATCGTCCTCGGCCTCGACGAGGCCACGCCCCATGAAGTTCTTCCAGACGCGATT
>JANLUE010001405.1:0-3930 GCA_031363325.1 Gemmataceae bacterium | reverse complement strand
GGCCGCCGCGCAGCAGCTCCGTGGCCGCGCCCTCGCCCAGGGCCACCTTCAGCGAAGCGAGCTGGCCATCGTCGAGGGACAGGTTCGCGACGGCGAGCGCGAGCGAAACCTTCGGATCGGTCACGACGATCGGGGCCGGGTCGTCGGCCCGATCGGCCACGGGCTGGCCGTTGTGAACGATTGAAATCTCGGGGCGCGGCAGGCGAGCCGGTCGATCGGGCACGCCACTCAATGACTTCAACAAATCGCTGTTCCGCAACTTGTCGCGGTACTGTTCGGCGAACGCGAATTGAACCGGCCCATCGAGTTGCGGCGGGTTGAACTGCCAGCCGATGTAACGCTCGGCGTTCGGGCCGGCCGCGTCGAACGTGCCGATCGGTGTCCACGCAACCCACTGCCGGTCGGCCGCGTGCACGTAAACGGAAAGGAACGGCTTGCGTTCGTCGGCCATCTGGTCGAGCTTCACGTTCACGACGCCCGCCTGGCGAAGCTTGAGCGTGATCTCATCGCCGACGGCACGCGGCCAGAACGCCGCCCTATAGTCGGCCGCCGACTTCAGGGGGATTTCTTTCGGCTTGCCATTCACCGGCACCGTGACGGACTCGAGCACATCACCGACCGTGAATTTGTCGGCTCGACGTGGGCCCACGGTCTTCACGAAGAGCGACTTGTCCTTTTCGCCGAACGTGACGCCATCGATGTCCGCGAGCTTGCCGATCGCCGCTTTCAGATCGCGCAGGTCCCAGACGCACGCGGTTTGATCCTCGGCCACGGAGGCGAGAAACTGGCCATCGCCGCTCGCGGCCAGGCTCGTGATTCGCCGCGTGTGGCTTTGCAACATGCGAACGCGAGCCCCGCCGCCGAGTTCGTACAGCTCCAGGCGCGGTTCCTGGTTCGCCACGTCCCAGAACGCGACCGCGACAACGGGCATCGTCCCGGCGGCTGGCGGGCACAGGGCATAGTCCGTCATCGTGAGCCCGGCGGGCAAACGCAGACTCAACTTGCCGATGCCCCCACCAGGTCCGCCCCAGGTACCCGTTCCATCGGCATTCAACGACGCGGTCCAATTGAGCGACGCGGGCGCATGAACGTCCCAATTCGAATCGCCAACCGGTTCGAGTTTGCGTTTATCGAAGTCGAGCACGAGGTCGGTGCGTTCGACCGTGGCCAACCGGCCGACGTCCTTAGTTTTGGTTGACAGCAGCAGTCCACGGCCTGCTCCCTTCGGCCCGCGCACAAAGGCGGCCGACGCGAAATCGGCCCCGTCGCTCCGCAGCGGCTTCACGTTCACCTTGCCGGCCAACACGTCGCTCGCGGCCAACACGCGAATTTCCCGGTTCGCCTTGCCGGTGACCGCAAGCCAACGACCATCGGGCGACGTGGCGAAGACGGGCGGAATCGTGATCGCCGTTGGGAACAGATCGTCGGCGATCACGCGCGACGTTTCGAGAGTTTTCAAGTTCAGCACGGCGAGTGCGAATCGTTGGCCGTCCGCGTCAGTCGCGCGTTTGGGCGAACGGACGATCGCGGCGACGTGGTCAGGTTTCTCCGAACCGATCAGGCCGAACTCGGTCGGCAAGAGAAACGGAACGCCCGTTGGGGCCGTCAAGGTGACGGGCGTTTCCGGATTCAACGCCATATCGTCGGCGATTCGTCGTGCGTAGCCGCGCGTCGTCGTGCCCTGGAGCCCGCCGCCGGTCAGCCAGCCACCTTCAACGGAGGCGACCGCAACCGTGAACGCGGCCCGCTCGCCGTTCGGGGCCTCGTTCACGCTGCGCGTCTTGAACGTGCCTTCGCGGTCGACATCGTGAACGCGAAACACCCCGTCGCCCCAGGACGTGGCGACTCGAATCATGCCCGCCTGGGTTACCCGAACGGTCAGTCCCGGTCGCGCTCGAATGGCCGCGATTTCGTCGGTGTTCCACTCGGGTCGAAGTTTGCCGCTCGGCTTCTCATCAACGACTTCCAGGTCCCAGGCGAAACACTGGCCTCGCATCCGCTTGCCATCGGGTGCGAACTTCGGCACCTGGGCGACAAGTGCCGCCTTGCCCTCGCGGACGGACGCGATCGCCAGGTTCTGCACGAGGTCTTCCGGTCCACGCAACACGGTCACGGTTCGCCGCAAGGTCGAGAACACGTAGACGGCAAACAACGCTTGTTTCTGGGTCGAATCGAGCAGCGACACATCGTAGACCTGTTCGCCGCCCTTGCCGAAGCCGGCCATGCCGGGGATCACGCCGTTGCCCGTCACCGCCAGCCATTCGCCATCGGGAGAGACGGCCATGCGGTTGATCGAGCCCGCCAGTCCGGGACCGATCGGGATTCGCAGTGATTGTTCCGGCTTGAGCGAAAAGAGTTTATCCTCCCCCGGTCGCCAGGCACGAATGACCTTGTCCACGCCAGCGGAGTAGAGCACGTCGCCGGCTTTGTCCTTCGCGAAAGCGAGGCACGTGACCGCGGCCGTTGGCCCGCCCGGCTCGAGGACGAGGATGGGGTCTTTCGGAACGGCCGCGTCTTTCTGTCCGAAGGCGAGGCCGGCCGTCAGGGCCAGAACGACGAGAGAGGTGCGCTTCATGGCTGTCGATCTTTCCGCGATGGGCGCTATCGATCCGGCAATTCATAAACACGCACGGTGCCCGCCCGATCGACGAGCAGGGCCACCCGACCGTCCGCACGGAAGGCGGCGCGATCGACGATCACCTCTGTCGCCGGGTGAACGGTTCGCTTCAACGGCGTCTTCTCGTCGGCGAAGTCCCACAAACGAACCGACCCATCGGCATGGGCGGTTCGCAGGCGGGCTTCGCCGGCTCGGGTGATCGCGATAATCGGCGCGCCGGCCGCGTCGCTCGGGAACTCATCGCGTTGACCCGAACTCGCGTCCCAGCGCAACAGCCCCTCACCATTTCCGACGATCAGCGAGCGGCTATCGCTTGCGAACGCCGAGACCGATCGCGCGACCTTTGGCGGCAGCAACGACACGGGTCGCGGCTTCCAGATTCCATCCACGGCCGGGGCGAATACCTGGGCCCGTAGCTTGTTGCCGACGAGCAACTTGCCATCCGGCGCGAACGCCAAGTGGCCAATCTCTGGAGGCATCGACCCATCGGTCGCCTCGTTCACAATCAGGCCCGGGGGCGCCTTGCCGTTCAGTTCCCAAATGACCACGCGTCGACCGGACGTGGCGGCCGCCAGTTTCGTCCCATCGACCGACGCGGCCAACAGTGTTACCGATTGCCGGCGGTCGGGTGCCGGCTCGACGCGAAACGGACCGGCCACTTCGATCACCTTGTCGCCGACCACTCCCCAAACGCGAACGACTCCGTCGAGTCCGGCCGACGCGAATCGATTCTCCGGAAGCGCGACAATGACGACAACCGCCCCCGCATGAGTGAATCCGCGATGAACCCTCGGATCGGCCAAACCAGAGCCGAGCAACGGCAACGCGACTCGGGCCTTCGGCGTCCAACCTTCGACCGTCCAGGCCAACTTTCGATCGGCGACCGACCAGGCCATCGGGTCGCCGAGCGAATTGCCCGTGACCGCGAACTTGCCGTTGGGCGAAATCGCGATGGGCAGATCGCGGTTCGTCGGCTCGGGCGTGAACCGGCCAACTTCGCCAACGCCTTCCAATGCGCCTCCGGCTGGCGGGTTCGCCAGGAGCGCGAGCACGAAAATGGCGAGGGGGGCGGGGCTCATGAAGCCAGCTCTCCGGGACCGGAGATCGGGAGGTGCATGTTACTATACACCCTCCAGCGGCCCGACGCCAAGCGACTCGCGCGCCCGCGCGAGCCTCTTCGAGACATGCGGAATCCCGACGGTGGGCGGACAACGGATCGGCACGCGCTGGCGTCGGAATCGCGTGACGGATTGCTCTGATCGTCGGCCGAGCGTCCGTCTGGAGCAAACTATCTTTGTAAAACGTCTCAGTCG
>JANLUE010001372.1:0-2498 GCA_031363325.1 Gemmataceae bacterium | reverse complement strand
CTGGCCGGCGAACTCGCTGATCAGATCGGCCCGCCGCGGCGAGGCCGACCCTGGCTCACCGCCGCCCAGGCCCGCTTGCTTGGCCGATTCTTCTTCATGGACTCCGGCAAGGCGAGCGCGGAGTTGGGCTATCGGTCACGGCCGTTGCGCGAAAGCTTGTCGGACGCGTTTCGGTTTTGGGCGAACGTTGACGCATTCGCGCTAACCCGACGCGGTAGCGAGGGTCTCGCCGGCGCGTCGGATTAGCGCGCACTCGTGGCGCGTCGGACAGACGAAAGCGGCCCGCGTCTGACGACGGGGCCGCCTCGATTCAACGTATCGCGATGCGTTTACTTCTTCTCGGGGGTCTTTTCCGGCGCCTTGCCGGTGCCGGCTTCCGTCAGCTCCATCAAGATTTCCATCTTCATGCCCATGACTTCGGCGTTCATTTCCATTTTGACCATCGGGATGGCGAGTTCCTTCGACTGCCATACTTTCATTTCGCTTTCAATCTCCATGCCCGCCTGCTTGATCTTCATCTTGTACGTTTCCCAGGTCGTGTCGTAGTCCTTGCCGCCGACCTTCACCTTTTCCTTGCCGTCCTTGAGCTTCTCGACCTTCACGTCGGCACCGGCGGGAAGATTACCCGTCGCCTTCGTCGGGTCGTACGGCTTGGTCAGGTCGATTTCCTGATCGACGGCCGGGATGTCCATGCCGTTCACTTTGCCGACCGTCTTGATCTTGACGGCCTTGTCCGTTTTCTCGGTCACGGTCTGAGTCAGGGTGCCTTCGACGTTCAGGCCGGCGATCTTCGTGGTCATCTTGTAGGTGGCGAAGTCGCCGAGCTTGGCCTTCTTGTACGGGTTCTCTTCGTCGGCCGCGCGGGCAGCGAATGGAAGAACGACCAGGGCCAAAGCGGCCGCGAGCAGACGAGTCTTCATCGGGGAGTCCTTACAGGTAGGGGACGGCGCAGTCGATCGGCCGTCAATTTTGCTTCCAGAAGATTATAAGGGGGACGATTGCACGGGCGCGGATTATTCGTTACCTTACGCTCCCGCCCGCCTCTCCCGCCCGACGGAGTTCTACCCCCGATGATCCGGCAACGTTTCGCAATCCTGGCGGCACTGGTCGCCGCCAGCCCGGCCCTGGCCGAGGTCAAGCCGCACTCCCTCTTCGCCGACCACATGGTCTTCCAGCGGAATGCACCCCTCCCCGTCTGGGGAACGGCCGATCCCGGCGAGGAAGTCTACGTTCACCTGGCGATCAAGACGCCCGACGGCCAGCGGGCCGAGGGCAAGTCCGTCAAGGCCGGCGACGATGGCAAGTGGATGGTCAAGCTGGCCGCCTTCCCGGCCGGGACGGACGGCGTCCTTTCGATTAACGGGGCCGAAGCCAAGGGCGGCGACAAGAAGGGGCCGAACGGCGTCAAACTCAAGGACGTGCTGGTCGGCGAAGTCTGGGTTTGCTCGGGGCAATCGAACATGGAATGGAGCCTGAGTTCCACGCCCAAGGGCGGCGGGCCGGAGACGATCAAGAACTCGGCCAACCCGAACATTCGTCTGTTCACCGTACAGAGGTGGGCTTCGCCGACGCCACAGGCGGGGTTCAATCCGCAATCGGCAAAGACGGCCAACAAGTGGTTGCCGTGCAATCCGGAAACGACGCCGGGTTTCTCCGCCGTCGCCTACTACTTCGGCCGCGACATTCAGAAGGCGCTCGACGTGCCGGTCGGACTGATTCACACAAGCTGGGGCGGCACGCCAGCTCAGGCCTGGACGAGCAAGGAACCCCTCGCCGCCGACCCGGCCCTGAAGTACTACCTCGATGTGTTCGATGAAGCGAAGGTCGCCGCGAGCTACGCGACCGCCGTGGCGAAGTGGAAGGAAGCCGCCGAAAAGGCGAAGGCCGACGGCAAGCCCGAACCGAAAGCGCCCGGCAAGCCACAGGCGGCCGGCACGAACCCGCAACATGGCACATCGCTTTACAACGGCATGATCTCCCCGCTGCTGCCGTTCGCGATCAAGGGTGCGATCTGGTATCAGGGCGAATCGAACGCGGGCAAGCCGCTCGAATATCGCAATCTCTATGCGACCATGATTCAGGATTGGCGGAAACGCTGGGGACAGGAGTTCCCGTTCTATTGCGTGCAACTCGCCCCCTGGGTGGCCGGCAACCCGGCCGGCGAGAACTGGGCCTATCTCCGCGAAGCCCAGGCGATCGCGTCGGCCAAGGTGAAGAACGCGGACGTAGCCGTGATCACGGACGTCGGCGACTTGCAGGACATCCACCCGCAGAAAAAGGGCCCGGTCGGTGAGCGCCTCGCCCTGTTGGCCTTGGCGCACACGTACGGCCAGAAAGTCGAATTCAGCGGCCCGACATACAAAGCCATGACCGTTGATGGGAACCGGGCGGCGCTGACATTCACGCACGGCGAAGGCCTGGCCGCGGCCCAGTTCTCGATGCCGGGGGCCGACAACGTCGGGGCCGGCGCCCAGCTCGTGGGCTTCACCGTCTGCGGC
>JANLUE010001358.1:0-2084 GCA_031363325.1 Gemmataceae bacterium | reverse complement strand
GCCGGACGATGTTCTCGACGCCCTCGCCCGGTCGCCGCACCTCGCGGAACTCCGGTCGCTCGATCTGGCGGGTCGATATCCGGGGCCCGAGTCGATCGAACGTCTGTTCGCGGCCGCGCCCAACCTTGCCGAGATCGTGGCCAGTTCGTTTCCGTTGCAATCGATTCGCTCGCTGTGGACGCGAGCGGCGCCCGCGCGGCTTACTCGCTTGACGCTTGACGATTGCCGGGTCACGGACCACGCGCTCGAGCACCTCGCCTGGTCGCCGGCGAGCGCCAACCTCGAAGCCCTGTACCTCGACCGCAACGATCTCTCGGCCCGCGGAGCGGAGGCGATCGCCGGTTCGGACCACCTGGGTCGCCTGCGCGAACTGTCCCTGGCCGAAGCCCCCCTGGGCGATCGCGGCGTCCGGGCCCTGGCGAGTTCGCCGATCCTGGCGAACCTTGAAGTGCTGAATCTGTCCGGCTGCCAGTTGGATCAAGTCGGGGCGCGGGCGATCCTCGAGTCGCCGCACTTGAACAAGTTGCGCTGCCTGTGCCTCGACGATAACCGTGTCCCGGTCGAGATCGAGGATGAACTGGCGAAACGCTTCGGGCCGAAGGCGTGTTCGTTCTCGTGGGGGAGGCCGTGAGTCTGGCTGATCCGTCAACTGGCTATTCCGGGACTTCGACGACGACCTTGCCGCCGGCCCGGCCAGTGATCTTGCGCGAGTGCGTGGTCGTCAGGCCGTCGATCGTCCACTCGATGCGGAGGTCGTATGAGACTTCCTGATCGGCGGCGAGGGCGGGCGTCGCGAAGGTTCGCACCTTTCCCGTGCCCTTCGACTCGGTGCCGTCGATGAACAACTTGGCATCGGCGCGCGGTAAGCGAACTTCGACATCGAATGGGCCGGCCTTGGCGTCGAACGACGGCAGAACTTCGAGCGCGGGCGGAACGGTTCCTTCGACAACCGTGCCCGACAACGCGCTCGGCTTGTGCAACGGCACGTACGCGTAATTGAAGAAGCCCGGTCGATAGAGCGGCGGCAAATCGAAGAAGCGACTATCGCCGCCGCCGAAAACGCCGGGTATGGGCCGATAGGTTGGGACCGGCGGGCCGTACATGCTGAGGCCGCTACCGTAGTAGCCGGGGAATCGCGTGGGATAGACGCCGAAGCCCGGCCCCCAGTACGGGCCATAACCGAAGCCTGGCCCGACCCCAATTCCGACTCCGACGCCCCAGCCGCGCGATTGAGCCTTCACGTCGGTCGGCAACGCGAACGCCAGCATCACGGGAATCGAGAGTACGAGACGGGAGTGTATTCGCATGGCCGACATCCTGGTTCGATCGCGGTAAGGTCACCTTACCCGATGGACCGAGGCGCCATGTGGAGCGCGAACCGCGAATTGAAATCGCCAGCGAAATGGGCACGGTAGAAGTGCGGCGATTGCTGCGAACGGGCCGGCACAAGTGGAACAATCGACGGAATCGACTCGATCGATCAGCAGCGTCAATTCACTCGAATCGAACTATATCAATTGAATGGAGTTCAGCATCAATCGAGAGAAGCCTATGAACCGCATCGCGACTTCGCTGTTACTGACGCTGCCGCTTTGGGCGAACGCTCAAGACGTGACGATCAAAGGCCAGATCGTTTGGGATTCGGCCCGGGGGCCGGCACCCAAGCGAGTTCCTCTCAAAGCGACCAAGGACCAGGAACTCGCCGCCAAGGACAAAGACTTCAACTCGGAAGAATACATCGTCGACGCCGTCTCGGGCGGGATCAAGAACGTCGCCGTCTGGTTGGCACCGGAACCATCGGCGGCCGATCTGAAGGCGTTCAAGGCGAATCGGATCAAGGACTTCCCGTCGTTCAAGCCGGGCGACATTCACCCCAAGTTGGCGAAAGTGGAAAAGAAGACGCACGAGATCGATCAGCCGTGCTGTCGGTTCATTCCGCACGTGGTACTTGTTTAGCGCCCCTACGACCCGAAGAGGGTGCCGAGGAGCCCTCGGAGGGCGCGGCTGATGAAGGTGAAGGGGTTGAGGCTCCGCTTTTTGCAGGTCGCCAGCACTGATGAGGTCACTTCTTGGGCTTCGGCGCC
>JANLUE010001352.1:0-1182 GCA_031363325.1 Gemmataceae bacterium | reverse complement strand
AATCGCGTTCTTCGGCGAGGGCGGCCGTCAGCGGTAGTGAGACCGTGCCGATGTTCCCCAGGTACTCGAACGTCGAGAACTCTTTGTGGGCTGGCAGGCCGAGCGTCTTCATGATCGTGTCGCGGTGCAACGTGCCGACTTGATGGCAGATCACCTTGTCCATCGACTCGACCGCCCAGCCGAGCTTGCCGAGGAACGACTGCCACGTCTTCAGGCCGAGGTCCACGCCATACTTCAGAACCGAGCCGGCGTCCGTGGCCATGAATGGCGTGACCAGGTGCTTCATGCCGCGATCGAGAGCCGACTTGATGAGGCCGCCGGCCTCGGTGTGCAAGACGCGGTCGATTTTCGGGACGACGCTTTCCCAACCCCAGCGACACAGGTTGTGGAACTGCGGCGCGTTCTTGGTCGCCCCGCCGAGGAGTTGCCGACGATGTTCCGAGGAGAGTTCCTCATCGACCACGAGGACCGCGACCGCGCCGGAGCCGCCGGTGAGCGTCGCGACGGCTTGCTTGAATACGTCCATCGATTGGGTGCGGACCATTTGGTCGATCATGACTTCGTTGATCTCGCGAGCGGTCTCGCACGAGACGACGAGGCCGGCCCGGGCCTGGCCAAGCTCGATCCGGTTCGCCACATCGACGATGCCGTTCAAAACCCCCAGGCACGCGTTACTGACATCGAAGATGGACGCGTCGGACGAGATGCCGACCTCAGCCGCAACTTCGCACGCGGTCGCCGGCTCGAGTTGTTCGCGACACACGCCCGCGTAGATGAGCACGTCGATTTCGGACGCCTTGACGTTCGACGCGGCCAGGGCCTTCTTGGCGGCGATGGCCGCCCCCTGGGCGATCGAGTAGTCTTTGTCCCACCAACGCCGTTCGGCAATGCCGGTGAGCGCTTCAAGCTGGCCCTTCGGCAAGTGGAGCGTCTTGTAGAGCGGCGCGAGCCGGGCTTCGAGTTCGCTTGTGGAAACGACAACGGGTGCGAGTTCGTACCCGATCGATTCCAGGTAGACGCGGGAATAACGCATTCGGTGGGATCAGCCTTGGAGCGCGAAGTCCATCATTGAGTAAATCATACGTCCATCCACGGACAGAAACCCGTCGGCTCTGAGGAATCGCCGCGAATCGTCAACTTCCGCGATGTACGCCTGAACGGGTTCGTCGCCGTCGGCCTTGG
>JANLUE010001280.1:0-3049 GCA_031363325.1 Gemmataceae bacterium | reverse complement strand
CGAGTTGCCCGGTGGGACTGCAGCGACGAATCCACCGGCGGCTAACGCCGCCGGCTCGCAGGGCTCGCCTGGCTTCGCTGTCACGCCGCGAGCGCGTCGAGTCGCATCGGAACTGGGCGTCGATCCCGCGAAGTTCAATGGCTCCGGCCGGAACGGACGGGTCCGCGAATGCGATGTGCGGGCGGCCACGGATCGAAAAGGCCGGCTGATTCCGCATACGTCGCTGCGAAAGGTGATTGCCGCCAGGATGGTCGCTGGTGTCACGGTCGCGGCACCGGTCACGCTTCATACCAAGGTCGACGCGACGAACTTCGTCGCACAACGCAAGGCGAACGGCGTCGGCGTCAACGATTTGCTGATTTGCCTAACGGCCGCGACCTTGCGGAAGCACCCCCTGCTTCAGGCCCAATGGCGCGACGAAGGCCTGTTCCTCCCGGACGAAGTCCACATCGCCGTGGCCGTCGATTCCGACGCCGGCTTGCTGGCCCCGGTCGTCCGCGACGCCGATCGTTTGAGCCTCGCCGACCTGGCGGTCGAGACCAAGGCCATGATCGCCGCGACCCGCGCGGGCACGTTGACGGCCGACAAGTTACGCGACGCGACATTCACGATCACCAACCTGGGCACGTTCGGCATCGACGCGTTCACGCCGGTCATCACCCTTCCGCAATCGGCCGTCCTCGGCGTGGGCCGAATCGTCCGCGTACCAACGGTGGTCGGCGACTCGATCGTGCCGCGCGACCAGATGACGTTGAGCCTGACCTTCGATCACCGCGTCGTCGATGGCGCGCCGGCAGCGCGATTCCTGCACGACTTGCGGCAGACGATTGAGGCGGGTCATTCGTGATTCGAGTGAACGAATCTCGATCACCAATTCATTGAAACGGTGCTCGTCCACCGGTTTCGCAGGTTGGCGCGCAAGGAACGAGTGACTGGCACTGGACAGCCGGTGTCCTATCGGCTGAAATGACCACATGCTCGATCGACCGATTCCCTCACGCCGCGACTTGCTCCGCCGAACCGCCAACGGGTTTGGCCTGATGGCGCTCGCCGATTTGCTCGCTGGTTCGGCCGGGGCCGGCAACACGACGTTTGACCCGAAAGACCCGGTCGCCGTTCGCAAGCCACACTTCGCCGCCAAGGCGAAGCGGATCATTTTCCTGTTCATGCACGGCGGGCCGAGCCAAGTCGACACGTTCGACCCGAAGCCGGAACTCCAGAAGCGCGACAACCAGCCGTTTCCCGGCGAGAAGCCCCGCGTGCAATTCGCTCAGACGGGCAACTTGCTCGCCTCGCCGTTCCAGTTCAAGCCGGGCGGCAAGTCGGGCTTGCCCGTCAGCGACTTGTTCCCGCACGTCCGCGCTCGCGTCGATGATCTTTGCGTGATTCGTTCAGTGCACGCGGACAACTCCGCTCACGGCGGGGCGCTGCTGCAATTGCACACGGGCAGCGATACGTTCGTCCGCCCAAGCATGGGATCGTGGCTCACGTATGGGCTCGGCAGCGAGAGCGCTAACTTGCCGGGGTTCATCACGATCTGCCCGACGCTTTCGCACGGTGGGGTGCAGAACTGGTCCGGGGGATTCTTGCCGGCGGCGTTCCAGGGCACGCCGATCGGCCACGCCGGCCTCAAGGCCGCCGAGGCGACGATACGGAACGCCACGAACTCCGAAACGCCCGCCGACCTGCAGCGCTTGCAACTCGATTTGCTCGGGCAGATGACTCGCCGCCACCTCGACACGGCCGGCCGCGACTCGGCCCTCGAAGGACGCATCAACTCATTTGAACTGGCTTATCGGATGCAGGCGGCCGTCCCGGGCCTCATGGACCTCGCGGGCGAGTCGAAGGAAACGCTCGCACTCTATGGCATCGCCGATGGCGAACGCACCGAGAACTTCGGCCGACAGTGCTTGCTCGCGCGACGCTTCGCCGAGGCCGGCGTTCGCTTCGTGCAATGTTCCCACAGCTACAAGTGGGATCAACACGAGGACCTGAAGCGAGCGCATACCCGCAACGCTCTCGAAGTCGACAGGCCGATTGCGGGACTGTTGATCGACTTGAAGCGACGCGGCCTGCTCGACGACACGCTCGTCTGGTGGGGTGGCGAGTTTGGCCGAACGCCAACGGCCCAGGGAAATCGCGACGGCCGGGATCACAACCCGCATGCGTTCACGATGTGGCTCGCAGGGGCCGGCGTGAAGTCGGGGACGGCCGTCGGCGCGACCGACGATTTCGGCTACTTCGCGGTCGAGAACAAAGTCCACCTGCACGACTTGCACGCCACGATCTTGCACCTGATGGGACTCGACCACGAGCGGCTGACGTTCCGCCACGCCGGCCGCGACTTCCGGCTGACCGACGTGGCCGGCCGGGTCGTGACGGAAATTGTGGGCACCCAGACCCGATTCGGATCGAAACCTGGAGTTTGACCCAATCCGTCCTTCCCGTCGCCATTCTCTCCGTTGGCGGCAACAATGAGACTTGCGAAGGGGCAGTACAAAGAGCTTTGGGAGACACGAGGAAATCAAGATCAACAATTCAATATATTTTGATTTTAAGTTCCTCGCGTCGTTCGTGCACTTATTGGTGAGATGAGTTCGAGGTTCCATGACCAAGGCCCGGCTGATCTTGTTGGCGGCACTCGTCGCGTTGCCGATCGTGTTCCTGATTGGTGCCGGGGCGTATCACCTGTGGCACACCGGCTGGGCGTTCTGGGCGTGGTGGCCGATGGGGCTATGTCTGGCGGCCGCGTACATCTTGATGTGGCGCTGGCAGAAGCAGATTCGTTTGCGCCAGGCCGATGTCCCGCCGCCCTTGCACTGGACGGACCGCGACCGCGACGCCTGGAAGCTCGTCGAGGAACGTGTCGCAGCCGGCGAGTCGGTCCCATCCGAGAAGTTTGAAGACCCGAAGTACTACTTCGACACGTCGCAGGAAATGGCCGGCCAACTTGCCCGCATCTATCGGCCCGACGCGACGGACCCGATCGGCATCGTCACGGTGCCGGAGATTCTGTCCGTGGTCGAGCTGGCTTCGCACGATTTGAACG
>JANLUE010001208.1:0-7021 GCA_031363325.1 Gemmataceae bacterium | reverse complement strand
GCAAATCACCCGCACGACGACCGGGCCCTGATACGCGAGCGCCGAGCGGATGCCGGCATCCAATTTCGAGGTCGCGTCGATCTCCAGGTAGCCGACGCCCATCGCTTGCGCGAAGGCCGAGTAGTCGATTCGCGCGAGGATCGTCGCGGTCGTGCGCAGGTAGGCGGGTTTCTGCAACATCTGCATGTAGTGATAGGCTTGATCGTCCAGGATGAAGAACTTGACGGGCAGGCTCTCGCGCCCGGCCGTCGAGATCTCCATCGCGCTCATCAGGAAGCAGCCGTCGCCGGTGATCGTCACGACCGTTCGGCCCGGCAACACTTTTTGCGCCCCGAGCGCGGCCGGGATCGACCAGCCCATCGCCTGGTTGTCGGTCGGGTTGAAATACGTCCGCGGCTTGCAGACCTTGAATGCCTCGGCCGCCAGGTGTTCGCTGGCGGTCACATCAACGAATGTCAATCCGTCGTCGGGAAGCTGCCGGCGCAGCGCCATGATGAACGCCAATGGGTCGGCCCCACAGCGGGCCTCGACTTCGGCGTAGCGTCGCGCGTCCTCCAGCTTCGACTTGGCGATCTTGTCGATCAGCTTCTGATCGGGCTCGCGGCGCAGGGCTGGCGTAAACTCGAGCGCCTTCGCCAGAAACGCACCGGCGTCCGCGTTCACGCACACATCGGTCGCGAGTACTTTGCCCAAGTTGTTTGGGTTCGCATCGACATGAATGACCGTCTGAATCTTCGGCAGGTTGTAGTACCCCGTCGAAACCTCGCTGAAGCGCACTCCGATCGCGAGCAGGACATCGACCTTGCATAACAGGCCGCCGAAGATCTTCTCGGCCGTGTGCGTGGCGTGCGAACCGTAACCCCAGCCGACGGACAGGCAATGGCCCTCCGGCATCGCCCCCTTGCCGGAGACGCTCGTGGCAACTGGAGCTTGTAGCACTTCCGCCAGTTGCACGAGCAATTCGCTGTAGTCCTGGCACCCCTGACCGGCGTAGATGCCGACCTTCAGGCCCGTCTCTTTCAAGATCTGCAGCGCCCGAACGAACGCCTTGTCGTCGAACGGCGTGCCGGGAACTTCGACGGGGGCGCATTTGAAATCGTGCGTCTCGATCAACATCGTGTACGGAATGACAACGGCCACCGGGCCGGGTTCACCCGACATCGCGAGCGCGAACGCCTGGCGAATCGCGTCGTCGATCTGACTCACGTGTTCGACGTGGAACACGCCCTTCGTCACGGGCTTGAGCAACGCCACCTGATCGAGGCAGTGCACCTGGAACGGCCGAAACTTCTCCCCCTGGGCGATGTCGCCGACGATCGCCACCAACGGGATCGAATCGACCAGCGCTTCACCCATCCCGGTCAGCGAGTTCGTCACGCCCGGCCCGGGTACGACGGCCAAAACGCCCGGCTTGCCTTTGACCCGCGCGTAGCCATCCGCCATCGTCGACGCGGAGAACTCGTGCGTACAGAGTAGATAGGGCAAGCCTTTCGACTTCATCGCGTCCCAGAGCTCGTTCTCCTGAGCGCCGGGGATCCCATAGACGCACTCGCATCCCGCTTGCAGTAACGTCTCGACGACCGCCTGGGCACCGGTCATCTTGCCTTCGAGACAGCCCCCCTTGTGGAAGCCCGCCGTGGCGCGTGAGGCGAGCATCAGGCCGCCCGTGATGGCGGCCCCCTGGAGGAGCGTGCGTCGCGTGAGATCCATGCGGAAGCCCTCGGTGCGTGGCGCGAGACTCGGTGTTTATCGGATTTGGGGGCGCTGCGCTTGATGCGGAAAGCACGGACCGTGCGAGTAATGCGGGTTGCTGGGGCAATTTGCGAGGAGTGACGCGATAAAATCGGTTTCCAAGTCGAAGTCCTTTTTCAATTCCAATCAATTCGATAACCCCGATCGCAAATGTTGACCACCTTTCGCGACAGCGGTGTTCGCCAATTTGAGCGCCCGCTCCCCATCCGCCTCGGCTTTCGCATAATGTCCTTACCTTCTCCCAATTCGGGGCGGGCGCGCGTGCCGGGCCGGTCGGCTCGACGGGCGCGGTGCGTTCGCACCACATAGATTCCGACCCGCGTCCGCGGGCCCGCCGAGTTTCTCGACCTCACCGCCGCGGGGGTTCGTCGCGGCACCTGACACCCGATTCCATGTATCCGACGGCTTTGATCCTCTGGGCCTTTGTTTGCGCCGCCACGCCACCGCGGCGCCGGGCCCGGCCGTCCTCGAGACCTCCGGCGGACACGCGAAGGAGTGTCCCCCATGCTACCCGAGGTCGCCATCCTCGGTATCGCGCTGGCCCTGATCGTTGGGCTCGCGGCAGGCTTTTTCGTCTGCCGGGCGCAAATGAAGTCCAAGCTCGCCGAAGCCCAGACCCAGGCCCGCGATCAAGAAGCCCAGGCCACCGCCCGGGCCAAGGACATCCTCGACCAGGCTCGACAGGACGCCGATCGGACGGCCAAGGACGCCGAGCTCCGAGCCCGCGACGAGACCTTTCAGAAACGCGAACTGTTCAACCGCGAGACCGAACAGACCCGGACTGACCTCCGCGAACTCGAACGCAAGCTCGAGAAGAAGGAAGCCGCGCTCGACGTTCGACATCGCGAAGTCGTCAAGAAGGATAAGCTCGCCGAGAGCACGCAGAAGAAGCTCGCCGACCGTAAGGAAGCGGTCGAGAAGCGGGCCAAGGAACTCGAAGACCTCATCAAGGAAGAGACCGAACGGCTGCACCAGCTCTCCGGCCTCTCGCGGGACGAGGCCGAGCGCCTGTTGCTCGAGCGCGTCGAACGCGAGCTGAGCGATCAGATCGGTACGCGCCTGCAGCGGCACGAAGAAAGCCTGCGGGCCGCGTCCGAAACGAAAGCTCGAGAAATCCTGGCGACGGCCATTCAACGGTACGCCGCCCCGCACACGGCCGAGGCCACCGTCTCGACTGTCGACATTCCGTCCGACGACATGAAGGGACGAATCATCGGCCGCGAAGGCCGGAACATTCGCACCTTCGAGAAGGCCACCGGCGTGGACGTGATCGTGGACGATACCCCGGGGGTCGTCATCGTGTCGGCGTTCGACAACGTCCGTCGCGAGACGGCCCGGCTGTCGCTCGCCAAGCTCATCCAGGACGGCCGTATTCATCCCACGCGGATCGAAGAAGTCGTTCTGGAAACGCAAAAAGAGATGGAAAAGCACATCATGGACATCGGCAAGGCGGCCGTCGCCGAAGCCGATTGCGGGCCGATCCACGAGAAGCTGATGCAACTCCTCGGGCGCTTGCGGTTCCGCACGAGTTACTCGCAAAACGTCTTGAACCACAGCCTCGAAGTCTGCCATCTGACCGGCATGATGGCGGCGGAACTCGGGCTCGATGCTCGGCTCGCGCGGCGCTGCGCGTTGCTCCATGACGTGGGCAAGGCGGCCGATCACGAGATGGAAGGCGGGCACCCGAAGATCGGCGCGGAGTTGGCGAAGCGGTACGGCGAGACGAGCAAGGAAGTGCTGCACGCGATCATCGGGCATCACGACGATATTTCGGTGGACCACATCTACACGGTCCTGGTCGCGGCCGCCGACGCGATCAGCGCGAGCCGGCCGGGCGCTCGCCGCGAGACGCTCGAAAAATACGTCAAACGGCTCGAGGAACTCGAAGCGGTGGCGTGCGGCTTCCCTGGCGTCGATCAGGCGTTCGCGATCCAGGCGGGCCGGGAGCTGCGCGTGATCGCCAACGCCCAGCGAACAACCGACGCGGAGGCACAGAAAGTCTGTCACGACATCGCCCGGGCGATCGAGCAGCAACTCGACTACCCGGGGGAGATCAAGGTGACCGTCGTCCGCGAATCGCGAACGGTCGAGGTGGCCCGGTAACTATTCGCTCGCCATCGCGATGACCGCTTGAACCGCCCGTCGCCAACGGGCGAGCTTCGTAGCACGCTCGGCGGCGGACCACGTCGGCTCGAATCGGGTCGATTCGCCGAGCGCTCGATCGAGCGTCGAGTCGTCGCAAATGCCAACGGTTCGGCCCGCGAGCATGGCCGCGCCCAGGGCGGTTGATTCGGCGTGGGCCGCGCGTAACACCGGGCCGCCGAGCACGTCGGCCTGTCGCCGCAGGAACCAATCGTTCCGGGCCATGCCGCCATCCACACGCAAATCGGCGAAGGCTTCTCCCGTGTCCTTCAGGGCCGCATCGACGAGGTCGGCGACCTGGAAGGCGACGCCTTCCAGGGCCGCCCGGGCGAGATCGCCGCGCGTCGTCGAGCGCGTGAGCCCCAGGATCGTGCCGCGTGCTTCCGGTACCCAGTGCGGCGAGCCGAGTCCGACGAAGGCCGGCACGAAGAGTACGGGCTCGTCGGGGTTTGAGCTTTCCGCCAACGCCTGCGTCGCGGCCGCGTCGGCGAACAGGCCGAGGCCATCGCGAAGCCACTGGACGGCAGCGCCCGCGACGAACACGGCCCCTTCGAGCGCGTAGTTTCGTTCGCCGGGCCAACCCGCGGCCACGGTCGAAAGCAACCGATGCTTCGAGCGGACGAGCCGCTCGCCGGTGTGCAACAGGAAGAACGCCCCGGTCCCGTAGGTACATTTCGCCTGCCCGGCCGACACCGCTCGTTGGCCGAACAACGCAGCTTGCTGATCTCCGGCCATGCCCGCGATCCGCACGCCGTCCGGCAGGAACCCGAGCCCACGGGTGACGCCGAAGTCCGAGCCGCTCGGCCGGACTTCCGGCAAGACGGCGGCCGGCACCGCGAAGTACCGGGCCAATTCATCGTCCCATGTAAACGTGTTGATGTTGAACAGAAGCGTTCGCGACGCGTTGGTGGCGTCCGTGGCGTGAACGGCCCCGCCCGTCAAGCGCCAGAGCAGGAACGCATCGATCGTTCCGAAGGCAATCTCGCCACGCTCGGCTCGTGCCCGCAGGCCCGGGTCGGCTTCGAGCAGCCAGCGAACCTTGGTGGCCGAGAAATACGGATCGAGGACAAGGCCGGTTCGCTCGGCGAGCCACGGCTCGTCGGCCGCCCGAGCGCGGCAAAAGTCCGTCGTTCGGCGGTCCTGCCAGACGATCGCCGGGGCGACCGGGTTTCCCGTTCGCCGGTCCCACAGTACGACCGTCTCGCGTTGATTCGTGATGCCAATCCCGGCCAGGCTCCGCCCATCGGCTCGCGCTCGGGCCAGCGCGCCGGCGACGACTTCGGCCGTCGACGCCCAGATTTCTTCCGGGTCGTGCTCGACCCAGCCGGGCCGGGGATATTGCTGCGTGAGTTCGCGGCTCGCCGAGCCGAGGGCGCGGAACGACCCGGCCTCGTAAACGACGGCCCGCGTGCTGGTCGTTCCTTGATCGATCGCAAGCAACATGGCGGAGCGAATTGTATTGTGAAAGCGGGCACAATCAGGCCAGCATCTCTTCCCAATTCATGGCCGTCGTCAAGCGCTTCGCCTTCGCTTCGAGTTCGTCGGCCGAGTCGATCGCTTCGAGTCGGCTTGCGACCTGCGACTCCGAGCCAAAGCGAACCGTGCCGACTCGGGCAATTAGTTCGCGCAAGGCGATGGCCGGGCCTTCCGTCGTGGCCTTGCCGTACGCCTCTTCGAAGGCGTGGCCGAGCGACGAACGATAGTCCTTCGACGTTCGTACGCCCGGCATCAGGTCGGCCATGATCGCTTCGACCCGGTCCTTTTCGAGCACGATGCCCATCGTCCAATAAATGCACGTCCAGAAAACGTTGAGCGTTTCCGCCTTCACTTTTTGCTTCTTGACGAGTTGGCGCATGTTGGCGAACAGTTCCGGCATGCGTTCTTTGGCGCCCCGGGTGAGCGGCGTGAGCATCATGGTCGAAATGCCGGCGTAAGTATCTTCCGGCTCCATCTCCCAGGCTTTTTTCAGGATGTATTTGAACGATTGCACGGCACCCGATTCGTCCGGACCGACGTATTGGCCAGTGATCTCCGGGCCGTCGGCCGAGGGCCACATCAAGATCACCAGGGTTTCGACCCGTCGATTGTGCCGGCGCTTCAGCTTCAGTTGCTCCTCGAACATCATCTTGTCGAGTTCGGGCTGATACCACTTCTGCATGCGGATGTGGAACGTGAACTCGTCGTCCGGGCTGTTGGCGCGATGATAGGTATCGATGGACGGCGCACACATCTCGAAGTCGATCTCGAGGTTCTTGGCGAAGTCCGGGTAGATCGGCGGCGTTGGCGCGACAACCTCGCCGAGCCACGAGGGCCAGTCGGGCGCGGTGGTCAGGCGCTCGCCGAGCGTCGTGAGTTCCGCGAGCGCGTGGCCCGCCTCGAGGGCTTCGAGCTTGGCTTTGATGACAGCGTCTTCGCGGCCGAACTTCTGGCGGCCCAGGTGGGTCAACACGCGAACGAGCGTCGTGGCCCCCGATTCTCCGAGGCCAAAGGCCTGGCCGGCGGACTTGCCTTCGTCCTCAATGGCCCGGCACGTGGACGACTGACGCCAGCCGTACGAAGTGTCTTCGATTTGTGTAAGGGCCATGAAACGGGCTCCGCGGGCATCCTTCAGTTTATCGCCGCGCCGGTTTTCTCAAGTCGTCCGCCCGGTTGTGCCGAAGGTAACGGAGAGGAGACCCTTGCCGTCCGGACCGGGACGGTGCAACGGCGTCGGCCCGAAAGGATGCGCAAGATGCGGCGGAAACTACTGCTCGGCGTGGTCGCGCTGGTTGGGGTCCTCCCGAACACCGGCTGCCTGTTCCTGAACCGCTACGATAGCGACCCGAACTATCGGATGGGCCAGCTCTTGAACGAGAGCGAGGACCTCCGACAGGCTCGGGAGGAAATGCACCGGTTCTGGATGAACAACCAGCCCAGCGTGCTGACCTACGAGCGCCTCAACGGTGCCATCGGCCCGTGATTCGCGGCCGAATTGCTTGACGGGACGGTACGAGACACCGATGTCGGGTTGGGCCTTCACGCGGCCCGACCCGACTCACAGGACTCGTACGAAAGGTTTCTGATGATGCGTCCTACATCACTTCCCCTTTCCCAAGCTTCGCCTGGGACCTCAACGATTTCGGAATGG
>JANLUE010001184.1:0-1439 GCA_031363325.1 Gemmataceae bacterium | reverse complement strand
CGCTCCTCATGTTCCGTCGCATAGGCACGCCGTGGCCCGTTGCGAATGCATACCCTCCCCTGTAACGCACCGGCGGTAACAGCGCAGGCTGCACGGTCACTACCGCGATCTCGCCCTGGGCCGTCACGATTTTTTCTACCGAAATGGCGGGCAGCGGCTGAATGTTGCCGTCATCGCGCAAGCCACCTAGGTTGCGCAGCAGTTCGTCAGAAATCGAGATGCCGGCATACCGACCTTTGTCATCTACGCCTATGACCAAATGGCCGGGGCGATCATGCTTTGGCAAATCGTTGGCGAACGCGCACACCGCCTCACTGAATTTGGCGGTGTCGCCTGTTGAAATGGTCCGTTCGACTCGGAACGATTCCAGTTCAGCCAAGAGACTCAATAGTTGCGGTTCGTCGATCATTCTTCCTCGATCTGTCGAGAATTGGCTGACGATTACATTGTACACGATGGCCAATTCGGCTGTTCATGCCCCCAGCTTCGCCCCGACGGCCGCGTGCAACATTGGAATCAGCAATTCGTGATGGCCGATGATCTCGATGCCGTGCGCGCCGGGGCGGCTCAGCACGTTCATCTTCGTGCGGTACTTCGCTTCCTTGTCGAGGTTCGCGGTCACGAGGCCGGAGAGGTCCGCTCCGAAGTTCCGGGCGACGGCCAATGCCTTCAAGAAAACTTCCGGCATCACGACGGCGCTACCGATGTTCAGCCACAAGCCTTCTTGCATGCCGTGCACGACTCGACAGAGGATGCGGAAGTCCGTGAGCGAAGCTTCGCCGAGGTCGGCCCCGGAGACCTGGGGATGCATGTGGACGATATCCGTGCCGAGCGCGACATGGATCAGACACGGGATGCCGGCCACATGGGCCGCGTGGACGAGACTCGAGTCCGCGTGCGGGCAACCAAGGTCGGCGATGTACTGACCCAGAGCCGCCCCGAGGCCGATGCCCTGCGCCGCCGCGTTTTTCGCGGCGATCGCGAACGCGTCGGCCGTTTCCTTCGCCATGCCGAACTGCCCGGCGGGCAGTTGCGCGGCCACGTCTTCACTCGTCTTGCCGGCCAGCGCCAGTTCGAAGTCGTGGATCGCCGCCGACCCGTTCATCGCGACAGCCCGGATCACGCCACGGCGAATCCAGTCGATCAGGTATGGGCCGCAACCCACCTTGATGACGTGCCCCCCGATCGCGGCGGCGACGGTTCGATTGTCCGTGTGGCAACGAACGATGTGGTCGCGGAGCTTCCGCAATTCGACCGCGCCGAACTGCTTGGGCAACGTCTCGATCCAGTCGCCGATGGAAGTTGACGGCGGGACGGGTCGCCCGAGATCGCCGATCGCGACCTTGCTCGGCCGACTGGCGAGGGGGTAGGTTTTCAGCCCGGTCAAATCGAACGGTTGCATGTGATTGGAATAGCGAACGTGTGCAATCCCGTCCGGC
>JANLUE010000897.1:0-14019 GCA_031363325.1 Gemmataceae bacterium | reverse complement strand
GCCGATGGCTTCGAGGCCGGGGTCGCCCTTACCCCTTTCGGTTCAACCGATAGATGAACGCCAGGATTGCCGCGACGGCTTGATACGCTTCGGGGGGGATCTCCTGGTCGAGGTTCAACAGGCTGAGCACCTGGACCAGGTTGCGGTCTTCGCGGATGGGGACGTTGTTTTTGCGGGCGAGTTCGATCATCTGCTCGGCGAGGCGGCCTTTGCCCTTGGCGACAACCGTTGGGGCATCGGCCGAGCCCTGGTTGTATTGCAGGGCCACCGCTCGTTTCTGGCTCGCCATGTTCAGGCCTTCACGTCGAGGAGTGATATTGATTGCGGGACGCCGGCGAGAACCGCGTTGGCCCGGGCGCGATCGCGGCTCGGCAGGTCGGCCGAGGCCCGCACGTCGAGCAACACGTTGGCGAAGCCAAGCGCCGACAAGTCGCCGGACAGTGAGCCGAGTTCCTGCTTCACGCGCTGCCGGGCGGCCTCATGTTCGACATACAGAACGGCCCGCAAGTTCTTGCCCGTCACCTGGGCGTCGATCCACGTCTCGCCGAACTCGGTCAGGTCGGTGTGCAGGAAGATCGAATAGCCATCGGGTCGGCCTTCCGATTCGCCACCCTCACCGGATGAATCGGGTCGAATTGTGACGTCGAGCGTTCGCCAGTGGGGCAGATCGGGGATCGGAAACTGCAGCCGGACTCCTTCGCCGGTCGAAGCGGCCAAAATGTTGAGCGCCTGTTGGGCCTCGATCGTGTCGAGCGCGGCCTTCAGGGTTGGCGGTGCCTCGGCCGGGCCGACTTCGCTGATCGCCTTCAGGAGCGAGCCCTTCACGTCCGACCGGGGTACTTCGCGAAGCGCGTCCTCGTCGGGCTTCGGCACGGCCAGGACGCGGGCGAGCTTCGCTTCGTATTGCAGCCCCCCGTCCTTGACGAACGCTTCGAGCTGGGCGGCCGTCGGTGGTTCGCCGAGTGCGGGGACGAGCGAGGCGATCAACCTGGGCAACGCCGCGAGCGCGGGCGTGGGCGATTTCGACACTTGGGGTCGAACGGGCGATCCGATCGGCGTCGGCAACTCGCCGGGGGCTGGAAGGTTGGGTGTTAGCGGCGAACGAACGAAGCCGGGTAAGCTCGGAGCGGGCACCTTTGGCAATTCGACTGGTTCATTCGCACGCGCCGGGGCGTTAGCATTCGGCGTCGCTTCCGCCTTGGCCGTCGGGGTCGAAGGTGGCGCGACCTCCTCGACAACGGCCTGCAGTGCGACGCCGACGGCCGGTCGGTCCGGGGCCGACCGCAACACGGCCCCCGCGACTTCAACTGGCAACCGTGGCGTGTCGGGAACGAGTCGCACCGTCACGCCTTGCGGCGAGACGTCGGCCCGAACCACAACTCGTGCGCCAACCGGCAACGCGTCTGGCGAATCGACCGGCAACTCCCGGCCATCGATTCGCACCTGATATTGGCCAGTCGGCAGTCGCTCCAACACATCAGCCCGGACGACCGGGGCTGTAAACACGGGTTGCTGGCGGACCGGATCGCTGGGGGTGTAGGCCGCCGCGGGGATCGGCGGGCTTGGCCGGGTCGGGGTCGCGGGACGCGGAGTCGCTTCGCCCAGGTTGATCGTCGTCGTTCGGCCATCGCCGAGTTCGACCGTGCCCCGGCCCGCTTCGTTGAAGCGGATCACAACCTTGGCGCCGGGCTGAAGACTCTCGTCGATCGTGAGAACGGTGAGCAGCGCCCCGCCAAGGTCGAGCGTGGCCTGACCCGGCTGAACGGACTTCACGGTGGCCGGGATCGGTTCGTTCGGCGCGAACTGAGGCAGGTCGAGTTCCGAAGCCACGTTCTGGGTCGTGGCCCCGGTCGTGGCGGAGGGAAGTGCGGCCGTGCCGGTCGAGGCGATACGCATGGGGAGCATTGTACCCGATGCGGCGCGCGTCCCCGCGAGGCCGAACAAGGCGGCCGAAGCGGCTGGATCGAGGGCCGACACTCCCACGGCGAACTCCAGGGGCGGCTTCACTCAAAATCGAACGTTGCCGGAAAAACTTCCCCGATTCGCCCCGCCAACCCGAATATCCGGTGAATCGGGAAGCTTCGTTTGCCGATACAACCGGCATGGATACGCGCATCGATCTGCTGGCCCGCGTTCTGGACGGGGCCGCCACCCGCCACCGGGTGATCGCCCACAACGTTGCGAACGTGAACACGCCGGACTACAAGCGGCTCGACGTTCGCTTCGAGGAAGAACTCACGAAGGTCCTCGCCGCCCACGGCGATGTCTCGCACGTGAAGCCCACGATCGTCGAAGACCCAACGAACCCGGCCCGGGTCGATGGCAACACCGTCGACATCGACCAGGAAATGGCCCAACTCACCAAGAACAGCCTGCTCTACCAGGCGGCCTCGACGATTATCGCGAGCCGCATGGCGACTCTCCGAAGTGCGATCACCGGACGATAAGGAGTTTTGTCATGGCCGGCTTTCGAGACCTGTTCGCGGCCAGTTCGATCTCCGCTTCGGGGATGGCGGCCGAGCGACTGCGGATGGAAGTGATCGCCAACAATCTGGCGAACGCGAACTCCACCCGCAGCGCGAACGGCGGGCCGTTTCGACGGCAGGACGTGGTGTTCCAGGCCGTCCTCGACGAGTCGATCGGCAAGCCGACGCCCGCGTCCGGCCTGCGGGGTGTGGCGGTTGTCGATGTCGTGGACGATCAATCGGAACTGCGAACTGTGTACATGCCCGGCCATCCGGACGCGGATCGGGACGGCAATGTGTCGCTGCCGAACGTGCACCTGCCGATCGAGATGGTCAACCTGCTGACCGCCTCGCGGGCTTACGAGGCGAACGTCCGGGCCGTCCAGACGTTTCGACAGTTGAACGAACAGGCCCTGGCCATCCTGCGAGGTTAACCGTGGACACGCTAGCCATTGGGTCGTTGAAACAACTTCCCCCGCTCGAGCCCCTGTCGATCGGCACGACGCCGAACGTGGCGGGCGCGAGCACCGGGGGCACGTTCCAGCAACTGCTCAGCCAAGTACTGAGTTCGAGCGCCGAGACGAACGCCAAGGCCGACCAGGCGATCCAGGCGCTCGCGACGGGTCAGGCCGACGATCTGCACACGGTGACGCTCGCCGTCGCCCAGGCCGACCTGGCGTTCCGGATGTTGCTCGAACTTCGCAATCGCCTGACCGAGGCGTACCAGGAAGTCATGCGAATGCAGGTGTAGTTGGTGTGGTCTTCTCGCTCCGCGAGAAGACCAGTTGGGCCGCCCTCTCGCGGCGCGAGAGGACCACGACCTCACTGGAACGGCAGCCCGAGACATGGACGCGATTCAACAATTTCTGAACCGGATGCGGGCCGCCTGGAACAGCCAGTCGGTCGTACGACGCTTCATGTTCGGGCTCTTGGCGTTGTTGATTGTCGTGATCGCGATCGCAAGCTCCGGGGCGATCACCACGCAGAATTATGTGCCGCTGTACTCCGAGCCGCTGGCTCCCGAAGAGGCGGGCGCGATCGCCGCGAAGTTGAAGGCCGCGAACAAGGACCACAAGCTCGAACTCGGCGGTACCCGAATCACAGTGCCGGCCGATCAACTCGCCGCCGACCGCGTGGCTCTGGCCGCCGAGGGCATCCCTGTTCGCGGCACCGGGTTCGAGATCTTCGATCAATCGCAATTCGCCGTCCCGCCGGACGTGCAACGCATCAATTACTTGCGGGCCCTTCAGGGTGAACTGGCTCGTTCGATTCAGACGATTGAAGCCATTCAGTCGGCCCGCGTCCACATCGCCGTCCCGGACCCGACGCCGTTCGTCCGCGAACGCAAGACGACGACCGCGAGCGTGGTGTTGCGCCTGAAGTCGGGCCGCGACTTGAACAAGAGCCAGGCCGGGGGAATCGTCGCGCTCGCCTCGCGGGCCATCGAGGGCTTGAAGCCGGAGAACGTCACGGTCGTCGATACGACCGGCCGCGTGTTGTCCGACAATCGACCCCCCGATGAAACGATGCCGACCGGGCAAATCGAATATCGCAAGGAACTCGAAAACTATCTGGCGTCGAAGGCTCAGACGTTGTTGAGCGCCCACCTCGGCAATGGCCGGGCGATTGTCTCCGTGAACGCGGACATCGACTTCAAGAAAATGAAGGAACGTTCGCGGCGATTCGAACAACCGGGCGTGACCGGTGCCGAGCGAACCAGTACCTCCAAGACGACCGGGGCCCCTTCTGCAAGAGGAGTCGCGGGGGCCGTGAGCAATGTTCGACCGGCCGGCGGGACGACCGCTGGCGGATCGGGCACGTCGAACGAAGAGACGTCGGCCGCCGACTATCTCGTCTCGACGATCGAACGCGAACTCGAAGACCGCATGGCGAGCGTGACCCGGATCACCGTCGCCGCGCTGGTCGATCTTTCGCCGGCCGAGGGCGACGGTTCACGGCCCAACATCACGATCGCCAACGCCCAGGACACGATCAAGCAAGCGATTGGCTACAAACAAGGTCGCGATGAGATCACGGTGACCGACGCCCGGCTCGGCGTGCCCGCCACTGCGATTCCGGAGGTCGAAGAGGAAAGGGGCATCCTGACGCAGTCGGCCGCACTTGTGATTCTGATTCGCAACGCCGCGCTGGCCTTGACCGCTCTCGTGATCCTGGCGATTGTCGCCTCGCTCGCGTTGCGACGCCGCCCGGCGGGTGTACCCATTCCGCCGACGCCGGCCGAATTGGAGAAGGCCGCCACGGAGAAACGCCGCCGCGAACTCGACCAGTTCGTGGAACTCGCCCGCCGCGACCCGGACTTCGTGGCCCGAGCGTTGACGCGAATGGTGGAGGCTTAGTCTTGTGGGCGAGTGGAGCGGCGTAAGCCGCCCGATGAACCTGCAAGCGGCTAATTCTGTCGTGGCACAGGTTTCCAACCTGTGGTGAGCAGTCACAGGTTAAAAACCTGTGCCACGTGCCTTGTGGCACAGGTTTCCAACCTGTGGCCAGCGATTGCGGTTGCACACAGGTTGGAAACCTGCGCCACGGGCCGCAAGCGACTCGAACCAAGACGGGGGATTGAAGACGGAGAGACTAGGGCAAGCGACTTGGGGGTTCATCGGGCGGCTTACGCCGCTCCGCTCGCCCCTATGATTCCAACGGGTGGCTCTTCAAGAGCGGCGCGATGGAGTCGACGAACATGGGCCACGCGTGGACATCCGCACGGATCGAGAATCTGGAAGACCGATGGCGCGTCGAACGGGGGATGCTTTCGGCGGATCGGTCTCGTGTGGCGGACATCGACAGGGCGCTTGTTGATCCGAACACCCGATATCTGCATCTGCCGAGTCGATTGATGCGCGAGTTGGGGTTGGAGCGTACAGTCGCCTTCGCGGTGCGGCTGACGATTCAGAATCGCTCGTGCACGATGGATGTGCGCGAAGATTCCGACGATGGGCCGGTGCGGATCGGCCGGTTGCCGTTGTTGAGCCTGGACCTGGTGATCGACGAGACGGCGTGCTCCGTGATCGGCAATCCGGCGCACGGTGGGGAAGAAATTCTCGAGTTGTACTGAGGGCGGGGTTCCGAATGGCCATGGCGGGCGAAGAAGCGGCGGCGGTCTTGCTCAAGGCGCTGCCGGCCGACGTGCTGGAGGCCGTCCTCGCCCGCATGAACGCGGACGCGGCCGAGGGCATTCGCGCTCGGCTCGATGCCGTTCGGCAACGACCGACCGGGACCGATCGACTCGATTCCGCCTTGCAGACCTTCGGGTCGACCCAGAAGGCCCTGGCGACCGCCGACTTGCCGGTTGCCGAGGACGTGCCCGAAGCGCCCAAGCGCAAAGTCGAAAAACTGCAACTCGCCGACGAAATCATCGAGCCGGTCGCGTTCCACCACTTGCGCGACATCCCGCCCGATCTGCTCGTTCGGGTCCTCGCCGACGAACAAGTCCCGACCATGGCGATCGTCGTCTCGGTCCTCGACCCGGCAACGGCTACTGCGGTCATGAAACGCTTGCCCGCCGAGAAGCGACCCGAGTTGGCGATCCGGCTGACGCAACCGGGCACGCGCAACCCCGAACTCACGGAGCTTCTGGCGAAAGCGGTCGTCGAGAAAGCCGTCAAGCTCGCCGCCATGCCGGCCGAGCCGACGCCCGACGATCGCATCAAGAACCTTTCGACCGTCCTTCGTGGCCTCCGCCGCGAGGAGCGCGTCGAGATCATCGACGCCTTGAACAACACCGACCCCGACGCGTGCGCCAAGGTCAAGGAACAGCTCTACCTGTTCGAAGACGTGCTACGGATCGAGGACCGGGGCCTGCAATCGGTCCTCGTCGAACTGGATATGCCGACGCTGGCGCTCGCGCTCACGGGTGCGAGCGAAGACATCAAGGCCAAAATTCAACGCAACATGTCGAGCCGGGCCCAGGCGATGCTCGGCGAAGAGATCGGCTTGCTCGGTGCCGTCCCGGCCGCCAAGACCGAACAGGCACGCGCCAAGATCGTCGGCGTGCTACGGCAATTCGAGGAACAGGGGAAGATTGCGATTGAAGTGTAACGGGCGAGCCCGGGGGCGTTAGCCCTCGGGGTGGACCCCGAACGAGCAAATTTGATTCTTGGAGTACATTCGCGGAACGTGAAGTCGCGGCTTGGAATGGCGAGCCCGGGGGCGTTAGCCCTCGGGGTGAACCGCGAACGAGCAATCTGTTTGTTGGAGATCGTTCGCACAATGTGTTGTCGCTGCGGGATCACCCCTGGGGCTAACGCCCCAGGGCTCGCCAATGTCGCACGGGCTCGCCAGCCAATCCGGCCGCCTCTTCGCCCCGACCCGAATCCTCGCCCCGGTATGGAACTGGCCGAACGTCGTTGAACTTCAGCATGAATCTCGCGCCCGCATCCGGAAGCGACGCCGAGTTTCTTGCCCAGGATGAGACAAGTTATGCGGGCCGCAGTGCTAGGTATCCGTTGACTCGCTGATTGAACTGCCCAACCTCGATGGACCGGGGTGGCCTACCGAAGCCGCAAGGGAGTGCGATCGATCGTGACCGAGTTCCGCGTCCGAATGAGTGTGCCGCCCCGGAACGTGCGAATCGTTCCGGCCGGGGAAACTTTGCCGCCGTTGGCCGCTCCGAAGTCGGCCGTCCTCGTTCGGCCGAGTTTGCCGGATGCCGAAGCCTTGCGGCTGCAGGCGGCCGATCGCGAGTTCCTCGAATCGGCACTCGGGCAACTGGGTTCGGCGCTGGCCGAGATGCACGCCGACCGGCAGAAACAGATGTCCGGCCTCCAGCAACTGGCCGTGGAACTGGCGACCGTTGTGAGTGGCCGACTGCTTTATCGCGAGATCACCGAAGACCGCTTCGCGATCGAGGACATGGTTCGGGACATGGCCAAGCAACTGGTGAACGACCGACCCGTCGCGATCCATTTGCACCCGAAAGACTTGCACTTGATGCAACGCCGACTCGGTTCGCGGTTGTTGTTCCCGGACGACGAGGCGGCCCCGAAGTTGATTCCCGACCCCGGCGTCGAACGCGGGGCCTGCGTGGTCGAAGGCGAACGCGATAGCTTCGCTCACGACCCCGCCGCTGAACTGACCAAGATGCGCGACGAACTGCTCGAGAGGATGGCCCATGCTCGGTCTTGACGTTGCCATGCTGACGGGGGGCATTCGCCGACCCCCGGTCTATCGCCCGGCCGGCCGACTCCTGAGCTGCAAGGACGTCCTGCTCAAGTGCAACATTCAGGCGGCCGTCGGCGATCATTGCCACGTGCTCGTCCCCGGCGAACGACCGATCCTCGCCGAAGTCATCGGCTTCGAAGGGCCCAACGCCTTCCTCACACCCTTCGAATCGACCGCCAACGTTCGACCAGGCCTAACGGTCGTCCGCAAGGGTCACGGACTGACGATCCCGACCGGCGCGGGACTGATTGGTCGCGTCATTGATGGACTCGGTCGACCGATCGACGATCAGGGACCGCTCGTCGGTTGTCCGGCGAAGCCGGTGTTCGGGCCGGCCCCGGCCGCCATGCGGCGCATGCGCATCCGCGAGCCGTTCTGGACCGGCCAGCGCTGTATCGACAGCATGTTGACCTGTGGCATCGGTCAACGAATCGGCATCTTCGCCGGTTCTGGCGTGGGAAAAAGCACGCTTCTGGCGGAAATCACCAAGGGCTCGGCGGCCGACGTGAACGTGATCGCCATGATCGGCGAGCGTGGCCGCGAGGTGATCCCGTTCCTCGAAGACACGTTCGGCCCGGAAGGAATGGCCCGTTCGGTCGTCATCCTCGCCGGCTGCGACGAGTCGCCGCTTATGCGCGTACGAGCTTCGCAAGCGGCCATCGCGATCGCCGATCAGTTCCGCGGCGAAGGCAAAAACGTCCTGTTCATGATCGATAGCCTAACACGCCTGGCAATGGCCCAGCGCGAGATCGGCCAGATGCGCGGCGAAGTCCCCGGCCCCAAGGGCTACACCGCCTCGTGCTTCCAGACGCTCGCCACCACGGTCGAACGACTCGGCAACGGCTCGCGCGGCAGCATCACAGCCCTGCTCACCGTCCTCGTCGAGGGGGGCGATTTCGACGAACCTGTGTCCGACGCGGTTCGCTCGCTGGTCGACGCCCACATCATTCTCGATCGCAAGATTGCCGAGAAGGGCATCTTCCCAGCGGTGAACATCCTCAAGAGCGCGAGCCGAGTCCTCGACGACGTTGTCGATGTGCAACACCTCGCCGCGGTGCGAAAGCTCCAGGGCGTGTTGGGCCTGCTTGAAGAGACCCAGGACATCGTGCGCCTCGGCATGTACGTGAAGGGCACCGACTCTCAAGTCGACCGAGCCCTGGCACTCAAGCCCCGCATCGACGCCTTCTTCCGCCAGGGCAAAGGCGAACGCTGGAGCGCCCAGAAAACGCGGGCCGAGTTGTTGGGGATCGCGTCGGCGTGTTGATTGGTCAGTACTCAGTACTCAGTACTCAGTACTGACACCGATCAATGGGCTTGACCAAAGCTCGCCAAGTTGGCATATCTTCCGCCGTCGTTCGGGGTAAATCTTCGTGCCGACCTTCGAGTTTCCGCTCGACCGGTTGCTTCGCGTTCGTCGCCAACAGGAGCGGCTCGCGGAGGTCGAGGCCTTGCGCGCCCGGGCGGCGCTCGACGTGGCGCGGGCCAGGGTCGCGGAGTTGAAAGTTCGACTCGTCGAGGTCGCGGCCGGGCTACAATCGTGCGTGGGCCGAACGATGCCGTCGCATCAGTGGGCGGCGAGCACGGACCTGTCGGCCCGGCTTGGACAATCGATCGGCGTGGCGGAAGCCATTGCTGCGGTCGCTCAAGCGAACTTCGCGACGGCGGACCGCAAGCGGGCCGGGTTGGCCGCCGAGGTCGAGGCGTTGCAGACGCTCCGGGCCGAACACCTGGAGGCGTTTCTGCACGAACAGAACCGGGCCATTCAGGACCGAGTGGACGAGGCAGGCCTTCGCCAATGGATGGCGGAGGCCGCGGAAAGCGAGTGACCGGCAATGAAGTCGATTATCACGCTCGGGGTTCTGGCGGTCGTGCTGTTCACGGCCGCGGCGGGCCTGTCCACGTATTTGCAATTGCAGAAGGCCGCCCCGACCGACGAGGGCAAGGACACGGCCGGCAAACGCAAGGCGAAAGAGAAAGAGCCGGCCGAGCCAGTCGCTCAGGCGACCCCGAAGGGCGGCGAAGACGTGGTTGCTCGAGTGGCCGCGGAAGTCGAAAAGGAACGTGGCAAGCTTTCGGCGCGCGAAGAACGCCTGTCGGCCCGCGAACGTCAATTCGAAGCGATCATCGCCGACTTCCGCGCCGAGCGCGAGGCCGTCGAGAAGACCCGGCAACAGCTCGCCGACGCCCTGAAACAAGTGCTCGCCAAGTCGATCGAACTCGACCGCAAGTCGAACGAGCTTGAAGAAGTTCGCAAGGCCATCGCCCGGGGCGAAACGAACCTCAAGAAAGACACGATTGAAGTGCAGAAGAGCGAGCAGGCCAACCTGATCAAGCTCGCCGCCCTGTACGACTCGATGCCGCCCGAGAACGCGGCCAAGATCTTCCAACAGATGGCGGACGGCGGCAAGATGGACACGGCCGTCAAGTTGATCGCCATGATGAAACCGACCAAGGCCTCGAAGGTGCTGACCGAAATGGCTGACCCCGCGCTCGCGGCGCAACTGGTCGAGAAGATCAAGAACCTGAAACCGGCGCCGACGCCGGAGGGTTAGTTAGCCGCGAGGCGCTAGCCGAGCGCGTCACGCAACTGGCGATAAACGGGTTCGCTCGTCGCCCCGACCCCGGCCTCGCTCGAACCGCTTCGCGGTTCTGCGCTCGACCGGGGCTTTACTGACGGTCGCCCGAAGCGGGCTCAAAACCGTTCTCCCGCGACGAGCACTCGATTCACGGGGCGGACGTATTGGAGCCCGCTTCGGGCGACCGTCAGTAAAGCCCCGGTCGAGCGCGGAACCGCGAAGCGGTTCGAGCGAGGCCGGGGTCGGGGCGACGAGCGAACCGTTTTGACCCAATTCGCGGACGCGCTCGGCTAGCGCCTCGCGGCTAACGTTCGATTCAAATGGCACGGATGCCGCCATGCTCGACCCGCGTCGCAAACGCCTCTACTCCCTGCTCGCCACGACTCTGTTCGTACTCGTCTGCGTGTTCGCCGCGCCGAAGTTGCTTACCTCTCCGAGCGAAACCCCCTCTCCCGCGCCGACGACGTCCAACGCCGAAAACTTGCCCAGTATCGGCGCGATGCTCGCGCGCCTGACGGCCGGCACCGTAGTTGTGCTTGCCCTTTGTGCCGGCTCGACGTATTGGATTGCCCGGCGACACCGGGGGAAGGTGCCGCCGAACGTCGGGCCGATGTCGATCGTGGGTTCCATGCCGATTGGCCGCGGGGTCGTGTACCTCGTGCGAGTCGGCGATCAACGCTTGTTGGCGAGCGCCGACGCGACCGGGCTCCGATCGCTTGTGCAATTGCCCGCGAACGTGGAACTCGACGAAGGCACGACGATCATCGCCGAGCGCGTGACCGTGCCGGCCGAATTGTTGGCGAGCCGAGTGACGCAAGTCGCCGGATGACGGGGGACTTCGCCGTGGACCTTGTGGACCTGTTCAACCGGGCGGCGGGTGCGGACGGGCTCCAGGGCCTGTCGCAGCCGGTGCAGATCGCGCTGTTGCTCGGCGCGTTCGCATTTCTGCCCGCCCTCCTGATGACCACGACCGCCTATACGCGGATTATCATTGTGCTCGCGTTCGTCAGGCAGGGCCTCGCGACTCAGCAGATTCCGCCGAACTTGGTCCTCTCCGGCCTGGCCCTGTTCTTGACAGCTTTCGTCATGAAACCGACGATCGACGAGGTCGGCGAGAAGGCCGTCACACCTTACATGAACAAACAGATTCAAGGTACCGAAGCCATGCGGCGCGGCGTCGAGTCGATGCAGAAATTCATGTTGCGCCAGACCCGCAAGACCGACCTCGCGCTGTTCCTGCACATGTCCGGACAAGACTCAATTGAAACGCCGGAACAGGTGCCGATCCTGGTGTTAGTTCCGGCATTTGTGATCAGCGAATTGAAGACCGCGTTCATCATGGGTTTCTGCATCTATCTGCCATTCCTGATGGTCGATCTGGTCGTCTCAAGTGTGTTGACTTCGATGGGTATGGTCATGATGCCACCGGCGTTGATTTCAGCGCCGTTCAAGATTCTATTGTTCGTTCTGGCCGATGGGTGGCACTTGATTGCGCGAGCGATCGCGGCCAGTTTTGGATGAGTGCGGCGAGCCCCGGTATTTGGCGAGCCTGGGGGCGTTAGCCCCCAGGGTGACGCCGCAGAGAATGGATCCAGCCGCAACGGGCGTCACCCCCGGGGCTAACGCCCCGGGGCTCGCCATTCATGGAGTTTCACCGTGTCCGTCGCCGAGATTCTCGAATTGAACCGCGACCTGTTCTACACGGCGATGCTCGTCGCGTTGCCGGCGTTGCTCGTGAGTCTCGTCGTCGGACTGTTAGTGAGTGTGTTTCAAACTGTGACGAGCCTTCAGGATCAAACGATCAGTTACGTTCCAAAGATTTTGCTCGTTGGGTTGGCGATCGTGCTCACGATGGCGTTTTCGCTGCAAGTGGCGGTCGAGTTCACGCACCGGATGTTCGCGCACGCGGCGGGGGTGGGGCAATGAAGCCCGAAGTGGCCGCCTATGCCGGACTGGTGCTCGCGCGGGTTGCGGCGTTCGTGGCCGTCATGCCATTATTCGCGGGCCGCACGCCGCGCTCCGTTCGAGTCGCGCTGACGTTGGCGCTCACCGCCTTCTACCTCGGCCAGGTCGCGCCGGAGTGGGATCGGCACATCGCCGGTCAGGCCGAGAACGTGCACTGGCTGGCGTACACGCTCGCGATGGCGCGCGAGGCGTTGCTCGGGGCAGCGATGGGGTTCGCGTTCAGTTTGTTCCTGCTTCCACCTCGGATCGCCGGCGAGTTCTTGACTCAACAGATCGGCCTGGCCCTATCGCCGCAACTCGGGCTCGCGGAGGAACAACCGGCCGGCCCGCTGACGCTCGCGTTTGAAGCGGCCGGCGCGCTCGTTTTCTTCCATCTCGATGGGCACCACGTCGTGCTCGCGGCCCTGCACGCTTCGTTCGCGAAGTTACCCCTCGGTGGGACGTTCATACCGGACGCGGCCGGCCCCGCCTTGAACGGACTCTCCCGCGCTCACGAGATGGGTCTGTTGCTGGCCGCGCCCATCGGCGTCTGTCTGTTCCTGTTGGCTGTCGTACTCGCGATCATGTCGCGGGCCGCGCCGCAGTTGAACATCTACTCAATCGGCTTCTCGCTTCAGGTGCTCGTCGCCCTGATCGGTGCACTGTACCTGATGCCCGACATGATTCACTTGATGGCGATGTTCACGGGTCGAATCGGCGACGCCGTCCAAGGGTTCCTGGGGTAACCATGGCGGAAGACGCCGACATCGAGGACAAAACGTTCGACGCCACACCGCGGCGTCGCGAGGAAGCTCGACGCCAGGGACGGTTCGCGTTCTCGCAGGACCTGGCGAGTTCGACTTTGACGATGGCCGGCATCGTCGGGTTGATGTTGATCGGCCCCTATATGGGCGGCAACTTGCTCGACGAGTTCCGCGATGGCCTGGGGCGATTGCGGTTCGAGGAACTGGATGGCCCGACGGCGACGGGGATTTTCATCGGCCTGTTCGGGCGCGGGATGGCGGTCGTCGGTGGGTTTCTGGCAGTTGTGTTTGTGGCGGCGGTCCTGGTCGGCATCGTCCAGGCCGGCTTCCACATCTCGCCGGAACGATTGGAGCCGGACTTCGAGAAACTGTCGCCGGCCTCGGGCTGGCGACGGGTTTTCTCGATGTCGAACGTCGTGAAAGGATTGCTCGCGGCCGCGAAGGTGATCGTTTTGGCCTGGGTGGTCTACGCGTTGGTGCGTGGCCGATCGGGGGTGTTGCTTTCGCTCGGTCACGATAGCGTGCCCGGCGCGGCGAGCGCGGCCTGGCACCTGATTCTGCGAATCGCCATCTGGATGGCGGCCGTGATTTTCGCGCTGGGAATCGTGGATTTCGTGTATCAGTATCGCCGGTTCGAGGCCGGCCTGCGGATGACCCGCGAGGAGTTCGAACGCGAGAACAAGGAAGAAGAAGGAGACCCGAGGCTGAAGGCACGCCGTCGGCAACTCGCGCGCGAACGCACTCGCCGCAAGATGCTCGCGGCCGTCCCAAAGGCAACGGTGGTTGTGACGAATCCGACGCATTACTCCGTGGCGTTGCGTTACGAGCAAGGCAAGGACACGGCCCCGATCCTCGTGGCCAAAGGGGCCGGCGGCTTCGGCCGACGCCTGACGCAACTGGCGAGGGAGAACGGCGTTCCCGTATTGGAGCGGCCGGAGTTGGCGCGGGCCCTGTACCGTTCGGTCCGCGAAGAACAGGAGATCCCGCCGGGGTTGTTCCTCGCGGTCGCGGAAGTGATTGCGTTCGTGTATCGGTTGCGGGGGTTGGGGAATCGTGCATCAAATTGACGCCACCTTCGGAGACCAGGCGAGG
>JANLUE010001170.1:0-2712 GCA_031363325.1 Gemmataceae bacterium | reverse complement strand
CGCAGCCTGTACTTCGTGCATTCCCACAACGACCACAACAAATTCCTGATGCAATTCGACGACGCCGGAGTGCTCGAATGTTACCGCCGCACTGAAAGCATCGTCCCGCAACAGGCGTTGACGCTTTCCAACAGCAAGTTCTCGCTCGCCATGTCCGAAGCGATCGCCGCTCGGCTCCAGGCGAAGTTCGCAATGGCTTCCGACGAAACGTTCGTGTCGGTCGCGTTCGAATGGTTGCTCGGCTCTTCGTCAACGGCCGATGAACGCGCCGCTTGCCTCGAAGCGCTCGCCGAATGGAAGAAACAAGTCCCCGCCGCCAAGGCGCGCTCGAACCTGATCGCGGCGCTGGTTAATCACAATGACTTCGTGACGGTTCGCTGATTGAGGGTCGAGCTTACTTGTAGCTGCGCACGCTCGGCTGCACGACGTCCCAGGTCAACGGCTCGACGTTGCGTTCGGGGGCTTGATCGTGGCCCTTGAACTCCCACGCGGCCACGTGGCCGAACGTTTCGTCGTCGCGCTTCGCTTCGCCGTCCGAGGTCTGATACTCTTCGCGGAAGTGCCCGCCGCACGATTCTTCTCGGGCGAGCGCGTCCTTCGCCAGCAGCTCACCGAACTCCAGGAAGTCGGCCACACGGCCGGCGCGCTCGAGGGCGACGTTCAAGTCCGCGTCCGTGCCGGGAACGTTCACGGACTTCCAGAACTCCCAGCGCAGTTCCTGAATCTTGCCGATCGCCGCTTCGAGGCTTTGCTTCGTGCGGGCCATGCCGACGTTCTCCCACATCACGTGACCCAGGTCGCGGTGGAACTCGACGGCCGTCTTCTTCCCCTTCGTCGCGAGCAAGGCCTTGATGTGAGCGCGGGCCTCTTCTTCGACTTTCTTGAACTCGGGATGATCGGTCGGGAGCACTTCCTTCTTGGCGCTCGCGAAGAAATTGCCGAGCGTGTACGGGATCACGAAGTAACCGTCGGCCAGGCCCTGCATGAGGGCCGACGCGCCCAGTCGATTCGCACCGTGATCGCTGAAGTTCGCTTCACCCAGAACGAACAGCCCTTCGACGTTCGACATCAACGTGTAGTCCACCCACAACCCGCCCATCGTGTAGTGGAGGGCCGGGTAGATTCGCATCGGGCGATCGTAGGCGTTCTCGCCGGTGATTCGTTCGTACATGTCGAACAGGTTGCCGTATTTCTCGGCGACCTTGGCCTGGCCGTCGCGCTTGATGGCGGCCGCGAAGTCCAGGTACACGCCGCGACCACTCGAGCCGACGCCGCGTCCCTCGTCGCAGACGCGCTTGGTCGCCCGGCTGGCGATGTCGCGCGGCGCGAGATTGCCGAAGCTCGGGTACATTCGCTCCAGGTAATAGTCGCGGTCGGCTTCGGCGATCTCGCCGGGATGCTTGGCGATGTCTCCCGCACTCTTCGGGACCCAGACCCGGCCATCGTTCCGCAGCGATTCGCTCATCAACGTGAGCTTCGATTGATGGTCGCCGGCCACGGGAATGCAGGTTGGGTGAATCTGCGTGTAACACGGGTTCGCGAACGCGGCCCCGCGGCGATAGGCTCGATAGGTGGCCGTCACGTTGCAACCGGCTGCGTTCGTCGACAGGAAGTAGACGTTCGAATAACCGCCCGTCGCCAGGATCACCGCGTCGGCCGAGTACGATTCCATCTGGCCCGTGACCATGTCGCGAACGACGATCCCCCGCGCGCGATTGTTCACAACGACCAGGTCGAGCATCTCGGACCGGGGGTGCATTTTCACTTTGCCGTAGGCGATCTGCCGGCTCAACGCTTGATAGGCCCCGAGCAACAGCTGTTGGCCCGTCTGGCCGCGACAGTAGAACGTTCGCGAAACTTGCGCCCCACCGAACGAACGATTCGCCAACAGGCCGCCGTATTCGCGCGCGAACGGCACCCCCTGGGCGACACATTGATCGATGATGTTGACACTGACTTCAGCGAGTCGATAGACGTTCGCCTCGCGGGCCCGGAAGTCGCCCCCCTTGATGGTGTCGTAGAAGAGGCGTTTCACACTATCGCCGTCGTTTTGATAGTTCTTCGCCGCGTTGATCCCGCCCTGGGCCGCGATGGAATGGGCACGGCGAGGCGAATCCTGGTAGCAAAACGAATGGACCTCGTAGCCGAGCTCCGCGAGCGTGGCCGCGGCCGCCCCGCCGGCCAAACCGGTCCCGACCACAATGACGGAATACTTCCGTTTATTGGCCGGATTGACCAGCTTCGCCTCGAACTTGAACCGCGACCACTTCCCTTCAAGCGGCCCGGCCGGCACCCTGGAATCGAGCTTCATAGATTTGATCCAATTTCTAACCACAGAGTCACAGAGATCACAGAGGAACATTTGCAAAATCTAACTCGCTGCTGTATTCGGTGCGGTAAGTCGATCGGACATTTCATCTGCTTCATGCCAGTCGTGGCCGCATTCGAAGCATTGTTTCGCCTTTGGCGTGCGAGCCAAATTGAAACAAGCCGGGCAACGATTTATTTCGATTTCGCCCGCATGAAAAGCTTGAATGATGCGAGCCCTGATCCGAGATTCAAACTCAGTCATTTCACGACTGATTGAATTCTGGCTGCCGGAACTCTTGGAATCTGAGGGTGCGTCAATCAGCACCGACGCCGGACTTTTCTGCCGGAGTTCCATTTTTATGCGTTTCGCGTCCGAAAATATCCACGCTTTCTCGGCGTCGG
>JANLUE010001147.1:0-1931 GCA_031363325.1 Gemmataceae bacterium | reverse complement strand
GCTCGAAAGTTATGACTACCTGGGACTCGACTCCCTCGTGCGACGAGCGCATTCGCAACCGGGCGTTGACCTCACGTACATCAAGCAATCCGGCGAATCGGACGGCGACGCGGGCGACAAGTACACGGGCCTCGACCGCTTTGGTCGCGTCGTGGATCAACGCTGGATTAAGACTTCAACCGGCACTGCGACCGACCGCTTCCAGTACGGCTACGACCGCGAGAGCAAGCCCCTCTGGCGCGACAACCTCGTCAATACTGCCTTTGGCGAACTGTACGCGTACGACAATCTGTCGCAAGAGACTTCCTTCTCGCGCGGCACCTTGAACGGCACCAAGACCGGCCTCACCGGGTCCGCGTCGCGCAGTCAATCGTGGGACTTCGACGCGGTCGGCAATTTCGAATCGCAGACGACCAACGGCACCGCGGTGACGCGCGGGCACAACAGGCAGAACCAGATCACGAGCGTCACCGGCGCGACCACACCGACGTTCGACTCGGAAGGCAACCTGACCAAAGACCAGGCGGGCCAGCAATACGAGTACGACGCCTGGGACCAGCTCGTCCGCGTGAAGAACTCGGGCGGCACCACGATCGCGAGCTACACCTACGACGCGACCGGCCAGCGCATCTCCGAAACCCGCAGCGGCACGACGACCGACCTCTACTACTCCGACGATTGGCAAGTCCTGGAGGAACGCGTCGGTTCGGCCGTCAAAGTGCAATACATCTGGAGCCCGGAATATGTCGATGCGTTGATCCTTCGCGACCGCGACACGGACGCCAACGGCACCCTCGACGAACGCTTGTGGGTCCAACAGGACGCCAACTACAACGTCACGGCGCTCCTCGATTCGTCTGGCAACGTCGTGGAGCGCTACGTCTACGACACCTTCGGTACCGTTACAGTTTACGACGCGAGTTGGAACGTCCGCAGTGGCGGCTCGTCGTACTCGTGGCTGTACTTGTGGCAGGGCCTGCGCCTCGACCCCGTGACCGGCCTGTACCACGCCCGCATGCGCGACGTGCACCCCGTCCTCGGCCGAACTCTGCAGCGCGACCCCCTCGGCTATGACGCGGGCGACGTGAACCTGTACCGCTGGGAAGGCAATCGCACGAGCGCCGTGACCGACCCGAGCGGCATGGCGTGGGCGATCCCTCAATGTGCATTCCCGGACATGAGCGAAGAGGAGTTGATGGATTTGGCTTGGGAACTCCTGGTCGGCTGGGACATGGATGACAGCAATCTCAAGAAGAATCCGAAGGAGATCTCGGCCCCCGGCGATGCGGAATCGATGATCCCGGTGTGGGGAGATTATCGCCAAGCCGAGCACGAGTTCTCGAACAACAATTTCTGGAAGGGAACATTTCACGTCTTCATGGCCGCGACTGATCTGGCCACGATCGGTCGTGGCAGTGCCGTTCGTTCCGGCCTCAAGGGGGTTTATACGGGCGGGCGAAAACTGATGGGCCGAGGTGTCGAGGTCGGCGTGAATCAGGGTGCCAAACGGGTCGGCAAAGCGGCCGGCGAGCAAACCGGGAAAAAGGCGGCCGGATGCGCGGGCAAAGGCAATCGCCCGTGCTTCGCGGCCGGAACGCCGATCCGCACCCGCGACGGTTGGAAGCCAATCGAACAATTCCGCGAAGGCGACCTACTGCTCTCGCGCGACGAACACGACCCGGACGGCGAGATCGTCGAACGCGCCGTCATCGAGAAGTTCGCGCGCGTGGCCCCAATCGTCCTATTGCGAGTCGGCCATCAGGAAATCCGTACCACGGCGGAGCACCCGTTCTACGCCCGCGAACGCGGCTGGATTCCCGCCGGCATGCTGAAGGCGGGTGAGTGGCTGTTGTGCGGCTCCGGCGAGTGGGTCGTCATCGAGTCGGTCGCCGAGAACGGCGAGGTCGTGACGGTTTACAACTTCGACGTGG
>JANLUE010001123.1:0-8142 GCA_031363325.1 Gemmataceae bacterium | reverse complement strand
TCGACGCCGATCCTTGTGATCACTACCGCCTTGAGCGGTCTATTAATGGGGCTGCGCGAGCAGACCCGCCGATCGGCCGGAGCCATTCTTATGGAACCAGCCACCAACATGCCTCGTAGGTCTGAGGCGGAGCCTCGTTAGTCCTTCACCCTTAACATCACGCTCCGGGCCGCGTGGTCTGTGCCTTTCGCTTCGCGCTTCGACAAGACCACGAAGGGGTGTTCCATCGGCTTGACCCAGGGTTCGGCGTAGATCACGAACTCACGCTCGGTGTCGCGTTCGGTGATCAGGATGCCGTTCAGGCCCACGTCGAGGACGCGGACGCCGTGCGGCAGGCCGCGAACGTCGACCGGTACCCGGCCCTTGAAGCCGTTGCGGCGTTCGATCTTCACCGTTAGGCGGGCTTCCGTTCCGGGCTTGATCGACACCTCGCCGACGGCCGTCGCGGTCACCAAGTCCCCCGGATCGATCACCTTCGGCAAGCCGGCGCTCGCTTCCCGAACAACTTCCTTGCCGTCGATCGTGGCCCGCGCGACGAGTCGGCACGGCTTGGATCCCGCCGCCGGGTCCACAGCAGTTGAACTTGCGAACAGGGCGAACGTGGTCGATTGTTGGTCCGCTTCGATGAACGTGGCCGGTGCCTCGAAGCCGGGCGGTAGATCGACAAGCTGCACGCCGATCGGGCCCGCGAAGTCGTCCGTGCGATTGACGGTCACGTTGATCGGCACCGCCCCGCCGCGACCGACCGGGGGGTTCATCGGTCCGACGCTCACGCTGAAGTCCGGTCGCGGTGGTCGAACGGTGAGTCGATAGCCGAAGTCCGGGCCGCCCTGGCCGCGCGCGTCGGCGACTCGCACGAAGTAGTCGCCGTCGGCTGGCGGGTCGAAGACGAGCCGCGAGTCCTTGCCGTAGCCCGTCGGGCCATCGTCGTTTCGGTAAGTTAGGCGAAACACCGGCATGCCGTTCGGCGGGAACGTTTTGCCCGGCGGGTGCAGTTCGACTTTGTAGAGCGGTGCCCCATTCGGATGGTGCCCCGGCGTCGTATCCAGGTAGCCGACGCGCTGGCCGGCGACCGAATAGAAATTGCAATCGGCATCCGGGTTCAACGGCAACTGATGGATCCGCAACAGTTCGTTGCCAACGAATACGAAGTCGTTCATCGTCAAATCGTTCCAGGTCTCAAGCCGCATGCCGACGGCCGCCGAGTCGTGATCTCGAAATGTAATGAACGAACGCGCCACGCAGCGCAGGGTCGTCCGGCCAACGGGTTGGTCCTTCGCGTCCCGCAGTTCGATCACGGAGTCGAGCGGCGAACCGGATCGACGTGCTTGCACTTCGACGATCAGTCGTTCGCCTTTCTTCGCGGCGAAGCGGACCTGGTGTACTTCATTCGGCACGAGCAACGTGCCATCGGCCGTCCCCGGCGTGGCGATCGACGCGCGACCCGACTCGACGATCGTTTGCGGAAATTCGCCAACAACCACGCCCAACTCGCCGAGCGGCCGTTCGCCCTTCGGCAAGGGAATTGGCAGCCGCGAGCCGACGGTGGCGTCGGCCGGCACGCGAACTTCGATCGGTGTCGCCGGTACGTTCGCGCCGACGAACGTGACGTTCGCCGTGGTCCCGCGCTGAACCCCCAGGGGTCGAATCGCGGTCACGACCGGTACATCGCCCAGGTGAAGTCGATAGAACTGGTCGGCCCCGCCGCGATATTCCTTGTCGCGAACGCCGAGCGCGTAGGTCCCGTCGGCCGGGGCCTTGAAGGCGATGAGGCCGTTCGCGCCTTCGACGAGCACCCGGCCCGTCGCGTCGGTCAATTCAAGGTGCGGTTCGAGTTTCGAGCCGATCGTCGTGCTCAAGAGTTGCCCGCCGATCTCCTGACCCTTCGTGGCCGTGAAGCGGAAATAGTCCGCCTGACCGGCGCGATCCAGCGTGCCAGCCAAAGTTAGGGGAATTCGAACCAGCTGACCTCTACGCGCCGAGTCGATGGCAGACGAGTCCGTGACGGCCGGATAACGATCGACGATCAACGTGGCCGCAGCCGAAGTGCCGGCACCCGTCTTGGACATAATCTGAACCGGCCCCGCTGGCACATCGGCCGCGATTGCGACCTCGACTTCGCGCTTCGTGGCCGACCCGCCGAGTACCTTCGCCGTTACGCCGGCTACGTTCGTGGCGAACGACACATCATCGGAGAGAAACTGCCCGTCGACCGTTAGGCGAACGGTCGTTCCACGGGTGGCGAAGTTCGGCGCGAGCTTTCCGATGGTCGGGGGCTTTGGTTTTTCAGGCAACGGTTGTTGGATCAATTTGCCGGTATCGGGCTCGAGCAACTGGCAGACGCCATCGAATCGGCCGATGGCGAGTTGTTTGGCGTCGGGCCGGAGGGCCAGCGTGAGCAACGATTCGCCTTGGGCCGGAAACGCGACCGGTTCGGTCATCTTGGCCGCGTCCCACTTCTTGATCGACTTGCCTTCGCTCATCGAGAACAGCGTCTTGCTATCGGCGGAATAGACGAGCCGGACGACCGGTTCGGTGTGCGCGAACACGGAGTGGACGAGCTTGCCGCCCATCGCGTCGGCCTGCCAGACACGGATGCTCTTGTCGACGCCGGCCGCGGCCAGGAACTTGCCGTCCGGGCTCCAGGCGAGCGCGTACAGCCAGTCGGTCGGCTCCGCGAGCGTGTAGAGCCGCTTGCCGGTCTTCGCGTCCCAAACCTTGACGGCCCGGTCGGCCGACGCCGAGGCGATCAGCGTACCCGTCGAGTTGAAGGCGAGGCCGTACACCGTGTCGCTGTGATCCTTCAGTTCGAGCGTGACTTGTTGTGTCGATGTGTCCCAAATGCGAATCACCCGGTCGTAGCCCGCGCCGGCCAACGTCTTGCCATCGGGTGCGAACACGAGCGCGTACAACACATCCTTTGGCCCGGCGATTGTTCCTTTCGCTTGCAGGTTGAAGCCCGCCTCGGGAACGGCGAAGAGTTTCACTTCGCCGGATCGTGCCGGTTCACCGCTCGCGACCGAGAGGAGCTTGCCGTCGGGAGAAAACGCGGTCGCCGTGACGCGGCCCTTGAATCCGCCGATCCGGGCGGCGACTTCTCCCTTGGTCGGATCGATGACCGCGATGTCGCCGTGCAGGCCGGCCACGAGCAAGCGCCCCGACGGGTGGTAGGCGAGGGCCGTGATCGGCGCCGGGGCACCCAGGACGGGCGACGCGGCGAGGAACAAGTACAGTGCGGATCGAAGCATGGTCAACCGGGAGAGTTGGAATGCGGCTCCGTTCATTATGCCAGCGCGGGCCTAACATGCCCACATGCCGTACACGCCAATTCTCGCAACCCTGGGATACGTGTTCTCGCCGGACGGCCGACGCGTGCTGTTGATCCACCGCAACGCGAACCCGAACGATGCGCATTTCGGCAAGTTCAACGGCCTCGGCGGCAAGCTCGAAGCGGGCGAGGACATCGTGGCGGGACTACGCCGCGAGGTTCGCGAGGAAGCCGGCATTGAGTGCGAGGCGATCGAACTTCGGGGCACCGTGAACTGGCCGGGCTTCGGCAAACAGGGCGAAGATTGGTTTGGCTTCATCTTTCGCGTGACGGCCTACGAGGGCACGCCGATCGAGCGCAACCCCGAGGGAGAGTTGCTCTGGGTCGATGTCGACCGCGTGCTGGACTTGAATTTGTGGGAAGGCGACCGGCACTTCCTGCCGCTCGTCTTCGACCCGGCGGGCCGGCCGTTTCACGGCGTCATGCCGTATCGCGACGGCCGACCGGTATCGTGGAGCGTATCGTTCTTGTGAACCGTTCTCCTGCGACGCCAACTACGTCGCCAAAAGTCGCTTGACGACCATGGTCGCGTAGCAGCCGCGGGGCAACTCGAACCGTAACTCCAGCTTGCGGCGGCCGGAGTTCAATTCGTCCGCGCCGGGCTCGGCCGACAGGTTGGACATGGGGATCCGCGCGCGGCGGTCCCCTTTCGAGAAGAACGGCTTGCGGACGCCGTCGATCCGCATGTCGGCGAGCGGGATCCCCTCTTCGGCCATGATCGCTGAGACGACGCTCGCCCAAGGCGCTTCGGGGTCGAACTTCAGCCGGGCGGAAGGCAAGGGGAGCGCGAGGTCGGCCCAGGCGGCCGCGTGCTCGGACGGCAGCGAGCGGGGCATGACGACCTCGCCGGCCTTCAAACGAATTGCAATACGTTGATTCGTTTCCAATCGTGCGGCCAGCCAGCGATCGAGCATGCGGTTCCAGAGGTGGCTTTGCCAGGCCCCGAGGTAGAGGCCCTGGAGGTCGAGTCGGAGGCGGGTGCACGCTCCCTTGAAGTCGTCCGGCCGTTCCGCGAGGTGGGCGAAGACCGCGCGATCGTCGCACTTTGGCAACTTGGAAATCACCGTTGGCCAATCGCCCCAGTGCGACTTGATGATCTCCTTTTCACGTTTGACGGCGGCTCGATCGTGTTCGTAGGAAGCGATCAGGGCCAGCTGAAGAGCCCGTTCAAAATGACCGAGGACCATTTCGCGAGCCATGAATTCTGAGCCCGGGCCAATACTGCCGAATCGCTGATCGTCGAAGTAGTTTGCAACTCCGACTGTGAGGAGTTCAGAAATTGCATTTTCGGCATCACTAATTTGCGCTAGTGTTAGATCGCGAAGCGTGACCGAAAAGCGGTTGGCTCGAATGGTGTCGGCGGTGAAGGGCGCGAGCGCTCTCCCCAGATACTCAACTCGGAGGTCGTTCAGTTTGAGATGACGGGCGGGGCCGCCGTGGATCGTGAAATGTTGAGTGGTGTGGGCGTGGCGATCCTTGAGGCCCCCGAAGGAGACACGGGCCGCATCGATCTTCCAACGCCGGCGAATGGCGGCCAGGGCGTCGGGCGTGGTCCAATCCAACTTCTTGAGTCGATAGAGCGTGAAGGGGCCGGAATTGCTGGGCAAAAGGTCGGTCAATTCTTCGACTCGAAAGTCGCTGGGCCGCTGCTTGATTTTCATGCGAACTGCGGGCAAGAGAAATGATGTGCGCTTAACAATTAGAATCTGGTGCAAAAAAATGGGCCGAGAGAATGAACCCGAAACCGTCGCCCACTCAGTCTCGAATCCTGTATTTCTCTCGGCCCGTCAGTGCGACAAGTGGCGTGCTTGTCTGATGAGATATTAAGCGGGCTGAATTCGCAATGCAAGACTATTCCCGGATTTTTGCCCAATTATTTCGAATCGGTCAGACGCCCACTTTGGGCTCGGGATGCTTTGGAGCCACGCGCGGCGTTGGCAACACTTCCAATGGGGCCACCGGTGCGATGGGCTGCATCGGATCCCACGGGTTCTTCAAGCGAAGGAACTGCCACTCGCGCGGCAACGCCTTTGGATTGGCCTGGCTCTCGCGCGGTGACGGCAACGGCTCGACCAACTTCACGAGCGGTGCCGGCGCTCGCGGCACGGGCGGAATCCCCATCCCGATCAACGTCAGTTCCTGTTCGAGCAACCCAAGAGTCTGCGGATGGGTCGGCACGGCCGGGCGCTCGACTTTGTGCAAGACCATCACCTCACTGCCGATCGATGGGTGTGGACACCAGCCGCAGTTCTCTCCCCAGACCGTAACCGTGCGCGTGCCGAGGTCCGTCTCCAACGCTTCGTCCACGTCCTTCGGCTCAAGGTAGACGAGTAGGTCGATGGGCACTCCCGCCTTCGAGGCGTCGAGCGCCAGCCCCTGAGCCGCCTCGGCCCCCTTGTCGAATCCCACGATCGCGAACCGAGCACTCGGGCAATGCGCGTGGATGGCCCGGAGCTTCTCCGCGAAGTAGCTGCGATGGATCGCCAGGCCGCTATAGGTTTTGCCGAAGCCGAGGTCGTTCAGATAGCCGCGCACGCCGTCCATGTTGCAGTACTTGAACGCGTCATGTCCATCGAACAGAAAGACGTAGACGCCCCCCTTCGCTTCATCGGGCACTTCGTCGGCGGGCCGCCAGTCGGTCGGGTGGATGGGCGGGGGCTCGTGGAAGACGTGCAGGCAGCCCGGCAGAGCGGGCAAGATCGCGAGGAGGCAGTAAATCGAGCGGCGAGTCACGGGCCAACTCCGGGGAGGATCGTCACCGGAGTTTTCGGCAGAACCCGCAGAACCCCTGGAACCCAACCAATGCGAAGTGGCGCATCCCTCCCGAAATGGGGAGGCCGGTTCGGGTCGGAGAAGGAGCGGGGTTTGGGGAAAGGTTAAACGACTCCTCCATTCACGCGGACGACCTGCCCGGTGATGAACGCGGCCCCCGTTGAGACGAGCCAGCGCACCGCGGCCGCCACATCTTCGGGTAAGCCCCAACGGGCGAGGGGCGTTTCGCTTGCCACACGACTTTGCCACGACTCCGAGGCCGACTCGCCCCAGGCCGTCTTGATCCAGCCGGGCGCGACGCAGTTCACGCGCACGCTCGGCGCGAGTGTGCGGGCGAGCGACTTCGTGAACGCCATCACGGCGGACTTGGCCGCACCAAACAGTTGGCCGCTTTCGCCTGCGAAACCCGTCTCGGCCTGGTCCCAGCCGATCGTCACGATCGACCCGCCGCGCCGCGCTGCCATGCGTTCGCCAAGCGCTCGACAGAGCCGCATCGTGCCGGCCACGTCCACGGACGACAGGGCTTCCCATTTTCGGTCGAAGGGCCAATCAACTGCCTCGGTCGTCAACAAATCGACGCCGGCACATTGCACGAAGATTTCGAGCCCGTCTCCCCAGGCGTCGGCCACCAGTCGCTCGCACTCGCCTGGGTCGGCGATGTCGGCCACGAGAGATTCGACGTTGCCGCCAAACAGTCGCAGTTCCTTTGCGACCGCCTCGACCGACTCGTGCGATCGATGGCCGTGCACGATCAAATCTGCGCCGGCCTCGGCCAGTTCCAGCGCGACGGCCCGGCCAATGCCACTCGACGAACCCGCGACGAAGGCCCGCAAGCCCGCCAGTTCACGGCCGTCCGATTTCGCCTTGCTTACATAGACCTTCGAGGATGCGTCCGCCGGGAGCGCCGCGAGCAATTCGCGGATGGTCTTCCGTAACGTGGGATGCATCAGATCGGTGGCGAGTTCCGCGAGCGGCTCGAGGACGAATCGTCGCTCGTGCATGCGTGGATGTGGGACGACCGGATCGGGGCTCGCACGAACCAAATCGTCGTACAGGATCAAATCGAGATCGAGCGTACGCGGGGCGTTCGGTTCGGACCGGATGCGGCCGAACTGGCGCTCGATGAAGAGGAGTGTTTCGAGAACGCGATCGGGGGACAGGATCGTGTCCGCTTCGGCGACCGCGTTGAGATAGGCCCCGGCGTTGGCCGGCCCGCCGACCGGAGCCGTCTCGAAGTACGAAGAAACGCGGCGAACGGTGAGCCCCGGGGCCGCCCGCAATCGTCGGACGGCGTCGTCCAGGAATCGTTGCCGATCGCCGAGGTTCGAGCCGAGTGCCAGATAGACGCGGGACATGCGCGACCCGCCAGGCGGTTATTTCTTGCCGGGAGCGGGCGTCGCGGCCTTGGCGTCTTCGCCCTCGGCCGCTTTTTCCTTCTTGGCCTTCTTGAGGACGATCTTGACGACGCGAACCTTCGGCAAGCCGAACGGGCTACGGCCTTCGGGCCACTTCTCATTCTCTTGCAGCTTCTTGATCCGCTCGGCCCGGGTCAACACGCTCCGGTTCGCCGAACCGCCGGACTTCCGACGGAGAGACTTATCGATCGACATGAGCAAACACGGGTCAGGGGTCGCGAATTTCGGAAAAAGTGATGATAGGGCGATCGTCGAGTGCCGGCAACGCGCGTGGCCGCCTTTCGACGATGTCCCCGCTGAACTTGTCGGCCGTCCCACGTGTCCCGATGATGACATCAGACGTGGCCCCCGTAGCTCAGGGGATAGAGCAGGGCTTTCCTAAACGCCTCCGAACCGCTTCGATTTCGCTCCGCGAATCGCTGCATTCCCCGTATTTTCTCGATGAATCCTGACGGTTGGGCCGGTCGTTCAAATCCGGTCGAAAAGGGGTTGAAACGGGGGCAAATGGTGTAGTACACCCATCAACGAATCCGCATGCGTAACCGCCAAAACTGGAGGCGTTCGAGGTGCAAGCGCACGCACCTCAGCCGCCGACCGCTTGCCGGGCCAGTTCGAGGGCCTTCCCCA
>JANLUE010001094.1:0-1573 GCA_031363325.1 Gemmataceae bacterium | reverse complement strand
AAGGCCGCGCACGAGTACGAACTCAGCGATCGGCTCGAGTGCGGCGTCGTCCTCGTCGGGACCGAGGTCAAGAGCCTCCGCGATGGCCACTGTAGCCTGGACGGTTCGTACGCCAAGATCGAAGACGACGAACTCTGGCTGATCGGCTGCGAGATCCCCGAGTACGCGATGGGGAACCGCCTCAATCATACGCCGAAGCGCGACCGCAAACTGTTGCTCCATCGTCGCGAGATCGCGAAGTTCGCCGGCAAAGCCGCCGAGCGGGGCTTCACGTTGGTCCCGACGAGCGTCTACTTCAAGGATGGGCGGGCGAAAGTGGAAATCGCCGTCGGCAAGGGCAAGCAGGCCCACGACAAACGACAGTCGCTGAAGAAGGCCGAAGCGAAGCGCGACATGGCTCGTGCCGTGCGCTCTCGAAAGTAACTCCGGAGGTGTCTCATGGATGGGACGCGTCGAATTCTTGGGTTCGCGATCCTGGCGACCGCGATCGGCTGCACGTCGGCCCCGCTCGGGCCGGACCCGATGGTCAACGAGCAGGCCGGCAAGTTGATGCAGGTCGGCGTGGCCGAGTTGTTTCAGACGGCCGACGGCGTTCAGGTCGCCTACCCGCGCCCGTTCGGCGCGGTGCCGAAGCTCACTCTCGGCGAGGGCAAGGGTTCGATCCCCGCGAGCGAGGTCGAGGTTCTCGATCAGCAACCGGACCACTTCACGGTTCGACCCAAGAAGGATGGCTTCTCGATCTTGTCGTGGCGTGCGGAGGGTGCGCCGGGACAAGCGACGGCCTTACCCAAGAAGGGGAGTCGCTGACGTGCATCTGGTCGCGCTCGTCGAGGCCGTCGACCACGTGTGCACGCGTTATCGGCTGACCGCGTTCGAGCCGGCCCTGCGAGCGGCCGGGCATACGCTCGAACTTCGCGAAATCCCCCGGACCTGGTGGGGCCGATTTTCCCTAGTGAAATCGGTCCGGGCGGCGGACATCGTGATCCTGCAACGCAAATTGCTGTCGCCGCTCGAAGTGGCCCGCTTGCGGCGAAACGTTCGACAACTGTGGTTCGACTTCGACGACGCCCTGTGGGCCCGCGACTCGTATTCGGGCAAAGGCTTTGAGAGTGGCAAGCGTTCGCGCCGGTTCGCGGCCATCGTGCGGGCGGCCGATGTTTGCATCGCCGGCAACGCTTACCTCGCCGACATGGCGAAGCGATCGGGGGCTCGTTCGACGGCGGTGATCCCGACGTGCGTGGATGTCGAACGCTACGTGCCAACGCAATCGCCGAATGCCGACCTCGTCTGGATCGGTTCGTCGAGCACGCTCCAGGGGCTCGAAGCGATTCGCGGCGTGTTGGAGTCGATCGGCGAACGCGTGCCCGGCACACGGCTCAAGCTAATATGCGATCGCTTCCTGAAGTTCGATAATCTCGAAGTGATCGAATGTCCGTGGCGCGAAGCGACCGAAGCGAGCGACATCGCGAGTGCGGGAATCGGCATTAGCTGGATTCCCGATGATCCGTGGAGTCGCGGCAAGTGCGGGCTCAAGGTTCTGCAATACATGGCGGCGGGCCTGCCCGTCGTCGCG
>JANLUE010001089.1:0-6847 GCA_031363325.1 Gemmataceae bacterium | reverse complement strand
CGATCGCGGCGAGCGCCTGGACGTAGCGCAGGAGTCCGTGGCCGCCCCGGCCGGCGAAGACCGCGCGGACCCCGGGATCGCCGAGCGCCCAGCGCAGCTCGCTGAGCCGCCTGCCGTCGGAGCCGGCGAGAAATCCCTGGTGGAGTTCGTAGATGTCGCCGTCGATGGACACGGTGGTATCGCGTCGCACGCGGCGTCTCTCTCGCACGAGCAGTGCGTTGCGCAGGGCCGTCTCGGTCACGTAGTTGGGCGTGCGGGCGGCGGGCGCATACGCCTGCGCGGGCGCGCGCCCCATGAGTCCGGCGTGCGGCTCAGGGTGGTAGTGACGCTGCAAAAAGACCTGGAGTTTGGCGTTCAGCTCGTCGAGGGAACCGATGGTTCCGAGGTGATTGACGCAGCCTTCGCGCAGGGTGCGCCAGAAGCGCTCCATCTTGCCGCGCGCCTGGGGATCGTAAGGTTGAGCATGCAGCAGACTGATCCCGAGTCGCGCGCAGGCCGTACGCAGCGCATCGCCACGATAGGTCGACCCATTGTCGAGATAGAGCACGTCGGGCACGATTCCGCTCGCGGCCAGTCGGTCGAGGACGATCGCCTGAAACGCCGGCCCGGATCCGGCGATGCCGAAGTTGAACATGGTCACATCACGACCCTGGGCCGCCCGCTCGGCATCGAAGCCGACGGCCACGCGCGACGAGCCGACGAACACCTCGACGGGTCGCTCCGGGTGCTCGGCGATTCGCTCCCTCAAAAGCGATTCGAGTTGAACGTACTCCGGATCGCGGACCGCCAAGCCATTGGGTTGTTCGACGAACAGGGCCAAGCCGAATTGCCAAAGTGCGAAGGCACCAAGCATCCAGAGCGCGGCCACCCGATGGTGTCGAGACCAGACACGGCGACGTGCCGAAGTTTGCGTTTGGACTCGCGCCAGCGCGAGTGGCCGTTGCCGGGCAAGCGGTCGAACGACCAGGCTCAACAGGGACAATACTCGCATGTCGCGTCCCTCCGTGGACGACGGCCTCGCTCAAAACTGAAAGTAGATAAACGCCTTGGTCGCGCCCGGCCCGAGTACGATGGCCGCGACCAGGGCCGTTGCGCCGAGGGTACCGAGGACCGGGGCCGGCGTTCGCTCGAAGGCCCGACGCCACGCGAACGGCCCACCGGCGAGCCGCGCGCCGAATGCATGCCCCAACGCCACAATGCCGAGCGTCGCCCAGAATGCTTGCATTTCGAGCGGAGCCGGTCGCCCGAAGCTCGGCGCGAACATCCGGCCGATCATCTCGGCCCCGCTCGCGAGCGTCGGCGACCGGAAGACCGCGACGCTCAGGCAGAACGTCAAGAATGTAAGTGTGATTCGCAAGGCCGTTCCCGGACCGGATTCGAGCAACAACTTCAATGCGGACCAACGATTCACGACGAATGCGAACTGGCGATGTCCAGCAAGCAACAATCCCTGGATCACGCCCCACATCACATAGGGCCAATTGGCCCCGTGCCACAAACCCCCGAGCGTCATTGTGAGGATCAAGTTGCGATTCGTTCGCCACGCCCCGCCGCGCGAGCCGCCGAGCGGAATGAACACGTACTCGCGGAGCCAACCGGACAAACTGATGTGCCAGCGCCGCCAGAATTCGCCGACGTTGGCGGCGAGGAACGGCATTCGGAAGTTGATGACGAGTTTGTACCCGAGCAGGTGGGCGGAGCCGAGCGCCATGTCCGAGTAACCCGAGAAATCGCAATAGACCTGGATCGCGAACGCGATCGAGGCCGTCCAGTTGGCGGCCGACGAGTAGGCTCCCGGGTCGGAGAATACCGGATCGGCGAACGGGGCCATGCGATCGGCGATGGCCAGTTTCTTGAACGCCCCGAGGGCCAGGAGTCCGAGTCCGAGGCCGACCCGCGACCAACTCCAGCGCCGGCGAAGTCGACGAACCTGGGGGAGAAAATCGCGAGCCCGGACGATCGGCCCGGCGACGAGATGCGGAAAGAACAGGATGAACAGCAGAAAGTTCGCGAGGTTCCGCTCGGCCGACATCTTGCGGCGAAACACATCGACGGTGTAGTTGATCGCTTCGAACGTGTAGAACGAGAGGCCGATCGGCACGATGACCCGCAACGTTGGCAAACTGGCCGAACCGCCAGCGGCGTGGACCGCTTGCTCGAGCGACTCGAGAAAAAAGTTCGCGTACTTGAAGTAACAAAGCAGCCCGAGGTTCATCACCAAGCTGGCGACGAGCAACAACCGTCGACCGGCTTCGTTGCGAATTCGGTCGAGGCCCCGACCGACCAGATAGTCGCCGATCGAAGTGCCAACTACGAGTAGCGCCAGCCATTCGTTCCAGCGCGCATAGAAGTAGATGCTCGCCGCCAGGAGCAGGTAGACGCGGGCGCGCGGCCACGGCGTCAGCCAATACACCGCGACGATGCCGGCCAGAAAGAGAACGTATTCGGTGGTGCAGAACAGCATACCCGGCCTGGGGAGATACCCGGTCCGGGCAAAAGAATCAATGCGGGATAGCTGGGGCGAACGCTGGACGACCAGTGTCGTCGTTCGCTCTGCGAGGGGACGGCCGCGCGCACAATAGGGCGATCCAATGGACACGGGACGGACCGCAGGCACCGTCCGGATCAGTTCACCAAGAAGCCATCTTAAATATCCGCCCGTCTTGCCCTTCGTCATGCAACCGAAGAACAATTTCGGATTCATGGAACACAGGCGGATCGTTGTTAGGCCGAATCGGCAGGTCGGAGTCGATCAACGTGATGATGGGCTGCAAACCAAGGTTCGCGTATTGCCGGATGACTTCAAGCAAATTCTCCTTCTTCCGGTCATCGAGCGACTCGAAAACCCCGTCATGGTAAACGAATCTCGGAAAGTGTTCGTCCAGGTGTGACCGCACTACCGACAAATCGAACGCGATGCCGAGGAGCTTTCGGTAGGTATGACCGTCGTCGGCGCTTGTGGCATTGCCCGTTTCGTCGAGGATTTCCGCCTTAAACTCAAGGTGTCCTTTCTTGTTCGGGGAAACGCTCAACAACGCCTTTCGACCGATCACTGACTCAATGATCTCGTTGAAAAACAACCTGATCTTCGAGAACAGGCTTTTCGGGTCCGAATTCCGCTTCTCGACATCCGCTTCAATCTGGACCTGAAGACGATTCTTCTGTTCACCGAGCGCTCGAATCTCCGACCGTAGAGTCTGAAGCTTGTGTAGGAACACGCGCTGACGCTCCAGCGAGGCGATGTCCGCCTTGAGGATAACCACCTCGTCAGTGAACTGCTTGTACTTTGTAAAGCTGTCAGTCTCGCTCAAAAACGAAAGTCTGGCTGAGCGTGCCTGGTTCAGGTCGATTAGCTCCGCACTCACCCGCCTCAATTGGACGTCGATCTCTTGCCGCTCTTCTTCCAGGTAGCGCCGCCGCTCCTCTGTAATCGCTTGGTTGAAAGCGATAAGCTGCGCGAAGTCTTTTTTGATCTGCCCTGCGAATACCACGCCGGCTTCACCGAAGAGCCTTGTGGCCTCGTCCGGGCTGAACTGGATTTTGCTCTCCTCCAACGCCGTGGTGATCCGCTTGCGGTTCTTTGTCAAGGCGTAACGTTCAGTATTGAGTGCCGCGATTTTCTCCTCGATTTCGTCCACAACGAGCCGTGTCTGATCCACGTCTTCCAGGTTGAAATCGAACGCGTTGAGCAGCTTTTGCTTCTTCTCTGTCTCTTCCGCCTTTAGAAGCAACATCCCTTCGATCTTGCTGAGTTCCTCGACCGACCCACCCAACTCTCTTTTGATCCCCTTTTCGGCGACTTCCTTGTCGGAAAGCTCCAACTCCTTCTTGTAGTGCTGCTCGACTAACGACGAATCGAAGCCAAGGATGTGGGCGAGGAACGGCTTCCAGTTCACGTGTTTCGAACTGTATGTCCCGATCTGGAAAACATCGCGATAGTCGTCTTGCGACCGGAGTAGATAGCCCAGCGCATTCCGATAGGACCACGGCTTGATCGTCCGCCAATCCAGAATGCCGTCGAGGATCTCTTTCGCCCGCTTGATCGAAACGTCTGTGTGATCCCAGTCGGCGTCTTCCAACTCCGTAAAGTCCTGCGCGCGCTCGGGGTGCCGCTTGAAGGAGATTTTCGTCGCCTCTCTCGCAGGCCGTCGGATCGTTACATAGGTCTCGTCGGCCAGTTCGACCTCAAGAAAGAACACGAACTCCACGAACAAATCGGCGTGCTTATAAAGGAAGAACTTCGCATCGCGTTCCAGGAGCATTCCGAAGTCGATCAATCGCCCGACGGTGGATTTGCCGAGGTTGTGTGTGTCCTTGGCGCGGTTCTCCGCGAGCCGAATTTCGGCGAAAATAACGTTCAGTCCGGTGTTGAAGACCACCGGCTCGAATCGGTCCGGCTGGTTCGTGTACAGCTTAGACAGCTTCATTGGGACCTACGTATTCAACGGAGTCAGTTTTGATTCGATAGTCGGCAAGGCCGAGGAGGTAGAGCAAATTCAACGCCGGTAGGTATAGCGCCTCACCTCCCTTTATGGACATCTTCACTTGTTTCCGGAGTAACTCATAGTCTTCGACCCTGTACGCCATTAGCCGCTTCAGGATGAAGTACGATGCCCTGACCACGGTCTGGTCGGGGTGCGAATGCTTGCTAGGGCGTAGCATCGTTTACCTCCCCAATGTCGCAGTGCCAATACATGTAAAACAGGACAGCACGGGTCAGCTTCTTGTTTCCTTGCTTTCGCAGAATCGCATCCCTTCCGAAGAGCAAGTCGAGCAGGTATTCCATCACCTTGTCGAACTTCTGTCCCGGCTTTCGATTCGCAATGATTTTGAGCTGGAACTCGTCCGAGACGGTCTCGTACTGCATACGCACGTCGTCGTTCAACGGATCGGCAAGGAACTCCTCGATCTGACCGGTGTACTTCAGAAATCGCTTCCTCTGCTCCTTGGCGTAGTCAGCGGACATGTTGTTCAGGGCATTCTTCGCTTCGTACGACACTCGCTCGGTCGGCGGATGTTGGATGGCTTTCGCCACCTCCGTCCACTGGCGAGAAAGCGCCGACACCACCTCCGCCAGTTCGTCCGGGCTGACGATGAGCGGACAATCGATCGGGTCAAGATTCGCCTTCGAAGGGATGTCGGGGTGCGACTTCAGAAGCAACTCGATCTGTTCGATCCCGAACAGCCCGATCGAGCCTTCCGGCAACCCGCACTCTCTGGCGATGTAAGAGCAGATTTCGCTCTCCGCGATTGCCGCCAGTCGGCGGTTGGAGAAAAGCATGTAGTGGTCAAGTTGCTTCGCGTCCTTCAACTTCTTGATCCGAAGTACTTCCTCGGCAAGCACCGTCGAACTCACCCCAAGGCTGTAGAAGTCAGTGTCGGAGAACAGGCAATTGTATCCGTTGGTGTGTTTGGCTTGTACGATCGTCGTCCCAACCCATGGCCCTGTCCTGCTTGGATAGTTTTCTGCCGTTCCAACGAACTTCGCGTCCCGCCCGCCGTCCGCTCCCTTACTGAAGCCCTTCACCCCCATCCCGAGTAGCTTCTGGCAAATGAAGACGATCAGCGTCTCGAATTGTTTGTCGCTGAGGTCTTCGTAAGCGTATTTCATCGCTGCGGACTCGGGCTGGGCGACCTTCGGCAATCCGAAACAAAGACCGGCCGCCGGGAAGCGAAGTTTCTTTTCTTGTGCTGCATATTACTATGCCAAACGTGTCCCATGAGGAGGGATTCCCTTCAACCGTAACGTATCTCGTCTTCACATGCAATGACCGTTGCCGGCTTCCGCTTCTCGTTGCTGGGCAAGAACTGGCGATGTGTCGAACTCCATGCGTCGCTCAGCGGCGTACGAGCTTCCGACAATTACATGGCCGAATCAACTCGTGGTCAATCGGCCATCACAACCAAACCTAATTGGGTCCGAGTTCCATTCGAGCGGGTCCGTCCGCACGCCCGAAACGGCGGCCCACATCGCCTCGACCATGTTGAACGTGGCGAGCGCCCGCAGGCCGACGTAGCTCGTCGTGAGTCGGGGGTTGATTTCGATGGCCCAGTCGCGGCCATCGTGGCCGAGAATCACGTCCACGCCGACATATCCCGCCAGGCCCGGCACGCAAGCGACCGCCCGCGTCGCCAGTTCTATCGCGCGTTTGGCGAGGGCGGGTTCGAATGGCAAACGCCCGCCGAGGTACTCGAATCGCCCGTCGTTCGAGAGGCGTTGCTCACAGGGTACGAGAGGCATGATTCGATTTGGTCCGACGAGGACAGCCACGCTCGCGGCGAACCCATCGACGTATTCCTGAGCGATCAACTCATTGGGCCAGTCGGGTAGTTCGCCGGAGGTGAGCATGGTCGCTTGCGACCCGGCCCCGTCGCGCGGCTTCACCACGCAGCGGCGGTCGACTCGATTCGCCACTGGCGACCACGTTTGCGGAGTCGGCACGCCATGGCGTTGCCAGTGCCGGCACAGTTCGAGCTTGTCGGCTGTTAGGCGAACGGCTTCCGGCGATGGTCCGAGTAGTCGGCCGCCGACTTCGAGCACGCGTCGAGCCAACGATTCGAGTCGGCCGCCGCACTCGGGGGCGATGATTAACGAATAATCGGCCGCCGCGGCGTGACGGTCGAAGTTGTCGGGCGATTCACACGTCAACACCGTTAGGCCTGTGATCGACCGGGCATCCGCCGTCACTGCATCGAGCATCGCCCGCGCTTCGACCAAAAGCGACGGGGTGGTGGGCGGAAACCAATAGGCCAGCAACCGTGTGGGCGGGCACACATACGAGAAGGACAACGTGTTCCCATGCGAGAATTCGACCCTGGCGTTGAAGGCGGTGAGTGCCGCGCCCGG
>JANLUE010001069.1:0-4401 GCA_031363325.1 Gemmataceae bacterium | reverse complement strand
GACGCCGGGGACAAGTACACCGGCCTCGATCGCTTTGGCCGTATTGTGGATCAGCGCTGGATCAAAACTTCGACCGGCACGGCCACGGATCGCTTGCAATACGGCTACGACCGCGAGAGCAAGCCCCTGTGGCGCGACAATCTCGTCAATACCGCGTACGGCGAACTCATCGCATACGACAACCTCTCCCAGCAGACGAGTTGGTCGCGCGGTACCCTGAACGGCACGAAAACGGGCTTGACCGGGTCTGCGTCGCGCAGTCAAGGTTGGGACTTCGACGCCCTCGGCAACTTCGATAGCCAGACGACTAACGGCACTGCGGTCACGCGCGCCCATAACAAGCAAAACGAAATCACCAGTGTCACCGGCGCGACCACGCCGACGTACGATAACAATGGAAATCTCACCAAAGACCAAGTCGGACAACAATACAAATTCGACGCCTGGGACCGGCTCGTCGAAGTGAAGAACAGTGGCGGCACGGTGATCGCCTCGTTCGCGTACGACGCGTTGAACCGCCGCGTCTCGGAAACCCGCAGCGGCACGACCACCGACCTGTTCTATTCGACCGACTGGCAAGTCCTCGAAGAACGCGTCGGCTCGGCCGTCAAGGCGCAATACATGGCCCCCCTCGATTGGCGAAGATCATATTCTATTTCTTCGTACTCTTATCCATGATCGCATGGATTATTTTACTTCTCAAAGGACTCGGGCAGATTTGAATAGTCCGCATCCGGAATACAAGGCTGCTATTTTCTATTTTCTCTTAACAGACTCGGTCAGTTGCCTAAAATAGACGCGATGAACTTCCTTCCTATTCAATTACTCCGCGCCGCGACAGCTGACCGACGGCATCGCATCAACGAATTTGGATGTGTGGCGGTTGGCCGGCGAGCAGCGCGTGGGATGGGTTTGATCGGCGCGGACCACGGCCTGGAAAGTGAGTGGAGGATCGCTTTTTCAACAACCAATTTCACGCCGCCCGGCGATACTGCTTGATGAGGCCGCCCAGTTTCTCGGTGCAGACCACTTTCCCACCGGGGAAGGCCACCGTCGCGGGCCAATCCAAGGGACTGGTGCGGGCGTTCGTCGTCGTCGCGTCGTTTTCCGCGGCTCGACTTGACTAATGTTCGTGTGTCCAGTATACTTCACTGGGAGTCTCGGCCGGAGAAGTACGCGCCGACCGGGCCGGCGGACGGTAGGAGGTGCGACAGAATGACACGAGTTGCGACAAAAAACCAAAGAAGTTTAATTCTCGGCGGGGGCCGGCGGACGGGGTGTCCCAAAATGTCCACGATTGTCCCAAAAAACGAAAGAAGTTAATTCATTGGTGAAGTGAGAGAAACTCGGGTTCTCGACGTGATTTGGGTTTAGCCCCGGCCGATGGCTTCGAGGCCGGGATCCTCCAAAGGTCAGTTCGTCCAATTCGCAATGCATTCCGTTCGGAACGCCGCGAAGCGTCGTTCCGCGATTGCCGTCCGAGCGTCGGCCATCAGGCGCAGGTAGAACGCAATGTTGTGCAACGAGAGCAACGTCGGGCCGAGCATCTCGTCGGCCTGGAAGAGGTGATGCAAGTACGCTCGGCTGAAGTTCGCGCAAGTGTAACACGAACAGGCCGCGTCGACCGGGTTCCGGTCGCGGCGATGGCAGGCGTTCCGCAAGCGAATCGGTCCGGTCGACGTGAACGCCGACGCGTTGCGGCCATTGCGGGTCGGCATCACGCAGTCGAACAGGTCGATGCCGGCGGCCACGCCGGCAAGCAAATCGTCCGGCCGGCCGACGCCCATCAGATACCGGGGCTTGTTCGCGGGAAGCAGATCGGCACAGGCGGGCAGGGCCGCGTGCATCGCTTCGGGCGATTCCCCGACGCTGAACCCGCCGAGCGCGTAACCCGGGAAGTCCATCTCGATGAGCGGGCCGGCACAGGTCTGTCGCCAGTCGAAATTCGTGCCACCCTGCACAATCGCGAACAACGCCTGGTCGGGTCGAGTGTGCGCCTTGCGACAACGCTCCGCCCAGTGGATCGTCCGGCGGACCGCTTCGCGCAGCACGGGTTCACCCGCGTCGGCCGGCGGGCATTCATCGAGGACCATCGCGATGTCCGAACCGAGGTTCTGTTGAATCGCGACCGCCCGTTCCGGGCTCAAGTCGAGTTTCGCGCCGTCGATGTGCGATTGAAACGAGACCCCGGCGTCGGTCACCTTGCGAATCTTCGCGAGGCTGAAGACCTGGAACCCGCCCGAGTCCGTGAGGATCGGCCCGGGCCAGGCCATGAATTTGTGCAAGCCGCCGAGTTCGGCGATCAGTTCGTCGCCGGGCCGTAGCGCCAGGTGATAGGTGTTGCCGAGGATGATCTGGGCGCCAGCGCCGCGAACTTGATCGGGCGTGAGTCCCTTGACGGTGCCCTGCGTACCGACGGGCATGAATTGGGGCGTATCGACGTGGCCATGAGTGGTCGTCAACCGACCGAGGCGGGCGGACCCATCGGCGGCGATCCGTTGAAAGGAGCGTGGAGTGAAAGACACTGGTTATTCACTCCATGCTCCACGTTCCAAAACACCAATGAAGACTAACCACAGAGTCACAGAGAACACAGAGGGTTATTTTTGAAGACGAGCGTTCAACGTGGCTAAGGATTTCTGAATCGGAACTAACCAGAAAGCCAAAGAGAATCAGGTGAAGCGTTCGACATCCGTCCAGAACGTGTCAATACACCCAGCGATTCTCTGTGATCTCTGTGACTCTGTAGATAGTTCTCTTGAATTCGGAAGTCAGTCGCCGCGCAACTTGAGTCCGAGCGCGGTGAGTTTTTCCTTCACTTCGTTCAGCGAGGTGACGCCGAAGTTTTTCGCCTCCATCAGTTCGTCGCCGGTTCGGTTGACGAGTTCGCCGATCGTCGCGAGGGCTAGGCGGTTCATGCACTTGCGGGCCCGGACCGAGAGATTCAGTTCGGATACCGGGCGGTTCAGGATCGCCTGTTCTTCGGGCGACAGCGAAGTCGGCGGGCGATAGCGTTGCTCGTACTGGGCCCCTTGCTCGAGCGACTGGCCGACGCGGAGGCCCTTGGCCGTCATGATGGCGCGAATCTCTTCGAGCGACGTCTCGCCGAAGTTCTTGCTCGCCAGCAGCGTCGGCTCGTTGATGCGGGTCAGGTCGCCCAGCGTTCGAATGCCCATTTTCTTCAGGCAGTTTCGACTGCGGACGGACAGTTCGAAGTCCGTGACCGGGACTTCCATCACTTGCCGGAAGGCGTTCGAGGTTTGTTCGTCGTCCGGGTTGTAATACTGCGTCATCGAGGCCTGGGCGTCCTTGAGGAACAGCCGGGCCTGATCGTCGTTGGGGTCCGCCTTCAGCAACTTGGCGTAACAGTCGGCCGCCTTGTCGAATTTTTCGTTGTCTTCGTACAGGACGCCGAGGTTGTTCAACACGCCCTTGTTGACCGGGGGGTACTTCAGGCAGCGTTCGTAGTAGCCGATCGCTTCGTCATCGTTGCCGGCCAGATCGTTGAGATAGCCGAGTTGGAACAGCGCGCCGGTGTGGCCCGGTTCGAGTTCGACGGCCTTCTCCAGAGCCTGGATGCTCCGGAACTTGTCGCCTTCCGCTTGCGACACGCCGGCCAGTTGGAAGTGGTACTCGGCGTTGTACTTGCTGAGTTCTTCGAGCTTGTGCAGGATCGACTTTGCCTGGGGAAGCTCCCCTTTGAAGCGGTGGATGCCCGCGCGTTGAAGCTGGACGGCCGGGGCCGAATAGCCCGCCTTCTCGGCCTTCTCGAACGCCTTGAGGGCGTCGTCGTACAGGTGTCGATTGGCGAGCGCCTTGCCCAGGAAGAAGAACCCGAGCGGGGCTTCGACCTGCTTCAGGTGCTCGGCCGCGTCGCCCATGTGGCCGAGGAAATAGTTGGTGATGCCGAGCTTGAGATGGAGCTTCTTGGCCAGGGCCGGCGGCGAGTTCTCGACCCGCTTCCGCAGCGTGTCGCTGACTTCCTTGAGCGCCTTGAACTGCGTGCCCCCCTGGGACAACCCTTCGCGAAGCTTCTGGATCGTCCCCGCGTCGCAATCCTCACGCTCGACCAGAAGGGCCTTCAAGTCAATGGTCTGGTCCACGTTGATCCTCTCCGATCGACGAACGAGTCGCGGCAGTTTGTAGAACTTGTGATGATACAAAGATTATCCCGACCTCGGCAAGGCCGGGTGACCCCCCGGGTGTAGCCAGAAGTTCTTGGGGTGGCATCGCCCTCGGACCCCTCAAGCACTTTCCGATTCGCAAGCGAATGGAGCAATGTCGGGGCCCGAAGGCGATGCAACCCCAAGAAAATCTGGCTACACCCGAACCCTCCGAAAGGCACCCATGACTGGCATTGAAGCGATGAAAGCCGCCCTCGAATCGACCAAGACGATGGTC